>JAJYRV010000425.1 GCA_021793935.1 Actinomycetes bacterium
CCCATGCGGGTCCGGTCAACGATGAGGTGCCCATGCGAGTTAGTTAACCTCACAAACCTACTTCTGGGCAGGGGTTCAGGTTACGATCTCATTGCGATTGGTACATATCCAGTGGCTACCCTGGAGGAATGGTTGACCATCCCATTCGCGCGGAAGCCGCGGAGATTCTTACCCGACTCGTCGGCCGCGCGGACGCCTCGCTTCGGGATGATCAGTGGCAGGCGATCCGCGCCCTCGTGGTCGATTCCGCCCAAGCCCTCGTTGTCCAACGGACGGGCTGGGGGAAATCGGCCGTGTATTTCATCGCGACGGCGTTGCTGCGCGCGCGGGGCAGCGGGCCGACCCTCATCATTTCCCCGCTGCTTGCGCTCATGCGCGACCAGGTGAGCGCCGCCCGCCGGGCGGGGATCACGGCGATCACGCTGAACTCGACGAACACCGGCGACTGGGCGGAGTTGCACGGCCTCATCGCCAGCGACGGCGCCGACGTCGTGCTGTGCTCCCCCGAGCGGTTGAATAACCCCACCTTCCGCGACGAGGTCCTGCCCCACCTCGCGCGGACCGCCGGGCTCGTCGTCATCGATGAGGCCCATTGCATCTCGGACTGGGGGCACGATTTCCGCCCCGATTATCGCCGGATCGCCACGTTACTTCGCGAGCTTCCCTCCGGTGTGCCGGTCCTCGCAACGACGGCGACGGCGAACGAACGCGTCAGCGCCGACGTCGCCGAACAACTCGGCGCGCAGGTGCTCACCCTGCGGGGCGGGCTCGACCGCTCCTCCCTGCACCTCGCCGTCGCCCCGAGAGCCGACCACGCCGCGCAACTGGCGTGGCTCGCGGAGCACCTTCCCGCCTTCGCCGGTTCGGGGATCGTCTACTGCCTCACGGTCGCGGCGGCCCAGGAAACGTCCCGGTTCTTGCGGGAACGGGGACTCGATGTTGCCGCTTACACCGGCGCCACCCCCACCGAGGAGCGCGAGGAGCTTGAAGGGGCGCTGTTGGCGAACGAGGTGAAGGCGCTCATCGCCACCTCCGCGCTGGGGATGGGGTTCGACAAGGGGGACCTCGCCTTCGTCATCCACGTGGGCGCCCCGCCCACACCCATTGGGTATTATCAACAGGTCGGGCGCGCGGGCCGGGCGACGCGGCGGGCCGACGTCGTGCTCTTGCCCGGCGAGAGCGACCGGGCGATCTGGGATTATTTCGGCTCCCTCTCCTTCCCCGACCCCGCGCAAGTGCGGGCTGCCCTCGCCGCCCTCCCCGCCGAGGGCGAGCGGCCGATGTCGACGGCGGCCCTGGAGACGCACGTGGATCTGCGCCGAAACCGCCTGGAGCTCATGTTGAAGGTCCTCGACGTCGAGGGCGCGGTGCGCCGGGTACGGGGCGGGTGGATCGCCACGAGAAAGGCGTGGGCCTACGACGCTGAACGCTACGCGCGAGTAGAGGCGGCGCGGATCGCCGAGCAGGAGGCGATGCTCGCCTACGATGTGAGCACGCAGTGCCGGATGGCCTTCCTGCGGGCGTGCCTCGACGATCCCACCCTCGGCGAGGACAACCGGTGTGGCCGCTGCGACAATTGCGGCGGGGTGCCCGCGCCGGTGCTACCCGATGCGAACGCCGCCGCGAGCGCCGCGGCGTCCCTGCGCCGCCCCGGGGTGGAAATCGCTCCCCGCAAGCAGTGGCCCACCGGGCTGAAAGGAATGCGCGTGCAGGTCGCGGGGAAAGTGCCCTCCGGGAGGATCTCCGCTCCGGCCCAGCCAGGGCGAGCGCTCGCCCGCATGGACGGGATCGGGCTCTCCAGCGCTGTCCATGCCGCGCTCACAGGTCCCGACGGCGAGGTGCCCGCTTCCCTGCGCGCGCCGCTGGAGCAGATGCTCACGCAGTGGGCGCCGCCGGTCGAGGCGATCGTCGCGATCGATTCCGCCACCCGCCCGGGGTTGGTGCGCCACCTGGCCGCGGGGGTATCCGCGTTGCTCGGCGTGCCCGTGCTCGGGGCGATCCGGCCCCGGGCGGGTGAGGAGGAACCCACCTCACGGGACGTCAATTCCGCCCACCGGCTCCTCGCCGTCGCTCGCCGGCTGGAACTGCCGGAGCTGGACGTCGCAGGCAGGTCGGTCCTGCTCCTCGACGACGCCACCTACTCCGGCTGGACCCTCACCCTCGCGGCCGCCCTCCTCGCCGGCGGCGGCGCGGGCCAGGTGTATCCCCTCACCCTCGGGTTGGGATAGGCGGGTTAGTCCTCGGGCAGGTCGGGGACGTCGTCGTAGTGGATCCGCCCCTCGCGGCTGTGCAGGGGCTCAGCCGTCCCGCCCCAGTGGCGCTGGATCACCTCGGCCATGATGGAGACGGCGGTTTCCTCCGGTGTGCGCCCGCCCAGGTCGAGCCCGATCGGGCTGTGCAGCCGGTTGAGGTGTTCCTCGCTCACGCCGGCCTCGCGGAGCCGCTCGAGCCGGTCGGTGTGGGTGAGCCGCGAGCCCATCGCCCCGATGTAGGCGACCTCGAGCGGGAGGGCCACCTGCAGCACGGGCACGTCGAACTTCGGATCGTGGGTGAGCACCGCGATCACGGTGCGGGGGTCGACGTTACCCGCATCGACCTCGGCCTGCAGGTATTCGTCGGGCCATTTGACGACGACTTCGTCGGCGCTCGGGAACCGCGCGGGGGTGGCGAAGACGGGGCGGGCGTCGCAGACGGTCACGTGGTAGCCCAGGAAC
>JAJYRV010000426.1 GCA_021793935.1 Actinomycetes bacterium
CGCGTTCTGCAGGAACTCGATGAACGTGGCGATCCAGCGCCGGAAGGTTTCGTGGATCTCCTCCACCGGGGGCTGGGGGTCGCACATGAGGATGAACGCGGCGGCGACGACCGGTTCGGTGTCGGCTTTTGCCTCGATCTCCCGCAGGGCGAACAGCGCGGTGCGCAGATCGTCGCTGGGGAAATCCTCCCGCGCGTGCGCCACCGCGTCGTTGAAGGTTTCATCGAACTCTTCCATGAGGGCGACGGCGAGGGCTTGCTTCGTTGGAAAGTGGTACGCGAATGCCCCCTTCGTCAATCCCAGGCGCGCAGCTACCGAGGAGAACGACGCGCCGCTATACCCGCGTTCGGCGATCTCAAGTGCTGCTGCGTAAAGGAGTTCCGCACGTGTAGTTTCAGGGCCCGACCTAACCATGGGTTTATCGTAGTCAACCAACCTGGGAACTTCGCGCGCGGCATGGCCGCTGGTCAGGAGAGAAACAGTGACATTTATCTCTCGGCGATCGGCGCGAACCGTGCCCCGATGAGCTCGGCGAGGTCGAGTGGGGAGAGTTCGATATCCAGCCCGCGCCGCCCCCCGGAGACGAGGATCGTGGCCCATTCCTTCGCGCTCGCATCGATGATCGTCGGTAGGTGCCGGCGTTGCCCGAGCGGGGAAATTCCGCCGGCGACGTACCCGGAGATGCGTTCGGCTTCCGCGACGGGGGCGAGCGTTAGCTTTTTCGCCGTCATCGCCTTCGCCATCTTCTTCAGGTCCAGGGTCGTGCTCACGGGGACGATGCCGATCGCGTAGTCGCGGGACCGGTGATGGCCGGTGACCATGAGGGTCTTGAACACTTGGTCCGCGTCCCGCCCCAGCGCCTCGGCGGCTTCCCATCCGTACGAGGAGGCCCGGGGGTCGTGGGCGTAGGCCCGTTCGGTGAAGGGCACGCCAGCGGCGAGGAGTTCGGTGATCGCTGGCGTTGCCCCGTGCATAGGAGCGTTCTACCCGAGTTTGCCCGCGGCATCAAGGGCCGCAACGTGGCCAAGCGCGATTCCCTGCCCGATCGTCGCCCCCGCCCCGGGGTAGGTCGCCCCATACGCGTTGGCTGCGGTGTTCCCGATCGCGTACAGGCCGCCGATGACCTCGCGATCGGGCGTGAGTGCCCGCCCCCGCTCGTCGGCGGTGATCCCCCCGCACGTGCCGAGGTCCGATAGGACGATCTCGACGGCGTACAGTGGCTTTCCGCGCAGCGGTCGCAGGTTGGGGTTGGGGGAAACAGTCGGGTCGCCGTAGTAGCGGTCGTAGGCAGAGTCGCCGCGGCCGAACTGGGAGTCGATCCCGGCGCCGGCCATCCGATTGAAGCGGGCGAGCGTGCCGCGGAACGTCTCCGCCGGAACTCCCATCGCCGTGGCAAGTTCCTCCGGTGAGTTTCCCGTGAACGCGATCCCCGCGTCGTACCACTCCTGCGGGATCGGCATGCGCGGGAAGAGGCCGGCGGCGAAGACGTAGCTGTCGCGGTATTCCTGGTCGAACACGATCCACATCTTCTCGATCGGGTCCCCGCCCCGTTCGGCGGCGAGCAGGTGCTGACCGAACGACATGTAGTCGGTGGATTCATTGATGAACCTCGCCCCGGTCTGGTTGACGATGAAGGAGCCGGGCAGGGAGCGCTCCGCCAGGAGCACGATCGGCGCAGATCCGGGCAGCGGGGCCACCGCGGGGAACCACCAGGCCTGCTCCATGAGTGCGGTGCTCGCGCCCGCGGAGGTCGCGGCCTTGATGCCGTCGCCGGTGTTGCCCGGGTTCCCTAGAGACCACTCCCCCAGGCGCGCCGACTGGTATTCATGGCGCCAGGCCAGATCGTGATCGAAGCCACCGGTGGCGAGGATGACACCCTTGCGGGCACTCACGGTGACCGTTTCGCCCTGCTGGTGGATCGCCGCCCCGGTGACCCGGCCGCCGTCAACAATGAGTTCTTCGAGCGCGGCCTCCGTCCACACCGGGATCCCCGCCTGCACCACCCCGGCAAACATGCCCGCAGCGAGGGCTTGCCCGCCCGCCATGTATTCGCGGCCAACCAGCTTGCCCCCGATCCCTTGCACGACCCGGCGCGCGATCCGCGGGATCCCCTTCACCGGCATCCGCGCGAACAGGTTCATCCACCGGTAATCCACCGAGGTGATGGGCATCGGAACCGGCGCGGAGAGGCCGGTGGGGCGCAAATAGCGGCGCTGATCTCCGAGCACGGAGGCGTCGAAGGGGTTGGATTCGATGGTGCGCCCAATCGCGTGCCCGCCGGGGTTCTCCGGGTGGTAGTCGGAGTACCCCCGTGACCACATGAAACTCAACGGCGTCGTGCGTTGCAGCATCGCGATCGCTTCGGGCCCGTGTTCGATCGCAGAGGTCCAGCGGGATTTGGGAGCGCTGCCTGCAACGACGGATTCGGTGTAGGTCAGCCCCTGGTCGATCGTGTCGGTGGAACCGGCGCCGGTGAGCACGGGGTTCGCCGGTACCCAGACCCCGCCGCCGGAGAGCGCCGTTGAACCGCCGACGTACTCGGTCTTCTCCACGACGAGCACCTTCAAGCCCTGTTCGTGGGCGGACAGCGCCGCCGCCATCCCGGTTCCGCTGCCGACGACGAGAACATCCACCTCGGTATTTACGGCTGAATTATTCGTGACGGCCATTGTTCCTCCTTCGCCATAAAACCCTGCTGATAATTCCT
>JAJYRV010000022.1 GCA_021793935.1 Actinomycetes bacterium
GGGCAGATGGGCCTGACCCGCAACCTCTCCACGGCGGAGATCATCGATCAGGTGCGCCAAGCCGCCCGGATGTGCCGCGACGGCGAACTCACCCGCGGGCCCAGCCGGCTCACCAACATCGTCTTCATGGGGATGGGGGAGCCGATGGCGAACTACAAGTCCATCATCGGCGCGGTGCGCCAGATGGTCGCCCCCGCCCCGGAGGGCTTCGGGATGTCCGCGCGGAACATCACCGTCTCCACCGTCGGGCTCGTGCCCGCGATCCGCAAACTCTCCGGGGAGGGCATCCCGGTCACGCTCGCCGTCTCGCTCCATGCCCCCGACGATGAGCTGCGCGATGAGCTCATCCCCATCAACTCCCGGTGGAAGGTCACCGAACTGCTCGACGCCGCGCGCGAATACTTCGAGGTCACCGGCCGGCGGGTGAGCATCGAATACGCCCTCATCAAGGATATGAACGACCACGCCTGGCGCGCGGAACTGCTCGGTGAGGAACTCAACAAACGTGGGCGCGGGTGGGTGCACGTGAACCCGATCCCCCTCAACCCGACCCCCGGGTCCATCTGGACCGCGAGCGATCCGGAGGTGGAAGCAGAATTCGTAGCTAAACTACGGGAAGCGGGCATCTCCACGACGGTACGTGACACCCGCGGAAGCGACATTGACGGAGCGTGCGGTCAACTCGCCGCGGAAACCACCGGAGCGCAGGAGCGATAATGGCGAAGATGTTCCCCCGAGTGAAGGTCACCCACACCGGCTACCACATGGACCAGGTGGAGGACTTCTTCGACGACGCCCGGGAGGATTACGAGGCCGGCGGGCAGATGACCGCCACGCAGGTCCGCGCCGCCGCATTCGATCTCGTGCGGGGCGGTTACGACCCCAACGCCGTGGACGAGGCCCTCGACCGAGTCGAATCCGCCTTCGCCGCCCGCGAACGGGTGGCGTTCATCGAACAGCACGGGCAAGAGGAGTGGATGAAAGAGGTCGCGAGCCGTGCCACGGTGCTCTACCCCCGACTCACCCGCCCCGACGGGCTCCGCTTCCGCCCCCCCGAGCGCGGCAAAGGCTATGAGCGGGGCGCGGTTGATGCGGTGATGGTTCGACTCATCGACTTCTTCGACTCTGGCCGCCCCCTTTCCTCCCAGGATCTGCGCACGGTGACGTTCCCCGCTGCCCCCGCCTCCCGCGCCTACGATGAGGGCCCGGTGGACGCTTTCATCGACCGCGCGATAGATATCTTGCTGGCCGTCGAATGAGCGCGACGCGTACCGCCGTGATCTTGGGCTCTACAGGCGCTGTCGGTACGTCGCAGGTGGAGCGGTTCGCCGCCGATCCCAGCACCCAGGTCGTAGCGCTCGCCGCCGCAGGGCGGAACCTGCCGGCACTCGCACGTCAGGCGGTCCAGCTCGGGGTGTACGGGCTGGCCCTGGCCGAGGCCGACCTCGCGGCCGTCAACCTCGCCCTCGACGAAGCCAACGAGGATGCCGGCGCGGACGTGCGCCCGGAGATCCTCATCGGTGCTGACACGATCGTCCACGCCGCCGGGGCGGGGGTGGACGTCGTCGTCAACGCGATCAAAGGGATGGACGGCGTCGGCCCGACCCTCGAAGGGCTGCGCACCGGGGCACACGTGGAAACGGCGAACACCGAGACCCTGCTCAGCGCGGCGCTGCTCACCCCGGAGCTGCGGGGGCAGGCTCCGCTTACCCACCGGCTCTCGTTGCTCAGCCCCGACCTCGGCGGGCTCGGGCGCACCCTCGTCGAGCACGACGAAGCGGTCACCCGAGTTATCCTCACCGCCCCCGCCCACCCGCGCCTACCCGCCCGCCACGGCGCCCGGCCCCGCCGGGTGGACCAGATGACCGGCTTCAGCGCCGGGTTCGCCCTGCTTGAGGTGGGTGCCATCACCCAGGTGCCCATCGACGTCGTCACGCACACCGGCGGGCTGGGGGCCCTGGTGGAACTCGAGGACGGGCGGACGGTCGTGCACCCGCGCGCCGGAGCGCCCGCCCCCTGGGAGCGGGCGACATCGTGGTGGTTCGAACCCGCCCGGCTCCCCGCGGTCGACCTGTGCCGGGCCGCGGCGAGCGAAGGTGGTACCTACCCCATCGTCACCTACGGCGCGAACGAGGCGGCGGTGGCGGCGTTCCTCGACGGCGCGGCGGAACTGGAAGAAATCGTCGACGTCGTTGCGCGGGTTCTCGACGCGCACGAGCCGCCCCCCACCCTCACGTTGGACGCCCTCCACGGTGCGGCCATGTGGGCGAAAAAACACGCCCGTGAGATCCTCGCCGCCGGGCGCTGACGTAGAGTTGAGTTCGTGAACTTCTGGGTTGGGGTCGGGGTCCTCGTTCTGGGGCTGATCGTCTCGATCGGTCTGCACGAACTCGGCCACCTGCTGCCCGCGAAACGGTTCGGGGTCTACGTGCCCCAATACTTCATCGGGTTCGGCCCGACGCTGTGGTCGACCAAGCGCGGCGAAACCGAATACGGGGTGAAACTTCTGCCGCTCGGCGGGTACGTGCGCCTCATCGGGATGTTCCCGCCGAAAGACCTCACCCAATCGGCCTCCCGGGGCCGCAGTTGGTTCAGCCGAGTCGCCGACGACGCGCGCGCCTACTCCCAATCGGAGATCCCCGAGGGCAGCGAGCACCGCGCGTTCTACGCCCTGTCGACGCCGAAGAAGCTCGCCGTGATGTTCGGCGGGCCCGTCGTCAACCTCATCCTCGCCATCGTGCTGTTCGCGGTCGTGCTGGCCGGGTTCGGTACGGCGACGGCGACGAACAAACTCGGTAGCGTCTCCGAATGCGTGCCCGAGGGGATGGCCGAATGCGCCACGGATGACCCGGCCGCCCCCGCCCTGGCCGCGGGGTTCCAACCCGGTGACCGGGTGCTCGAATGGGGCGGGCAGGAGGTCTCCACGTGGGAGGAGGTCTCCAGCGCGATCCGCGCCGGCGGCGCCGCCCCGACCGAGGTCGTCATTGACCGCGGCGGCGAACACCTCACCCTGACGGTCACCCCCACGATCGCTCCGCGCCCCGTCGTCGGGGAGGACGGGCAGGTGGAGCTCGACGCCGAGGGCGAACCGGTGCTCGCGGACGCCCCGTACGTGGGGATCGGGGCCGCCGTGGAACTCGTGCCCGCGCCGCTCAGCGAGGTGCCCGGGGTCGTCACCGAAGTGTTCACCGGCACGGTGCAGATCGTCCTCAGCCTGCCCGCGCGCCTCGTGGCGATCGCGAACGCCGTCTTCACCGACGCCGAACGTGACCCGAGCGTCGTCGGCCTCGTCGGCGTGGGGCGCTTCGCGGGCGAGATCGCCTCGATGCCCGCCGCGGAGTACGGCCTGAAAGAACGCACCGCGGACATGCTCTCCCTCTTGGGATCGCTCAACATGGCGCTGTTCGTGTTCAATATGATCCCCCTGCTTCCTCTCGACGGCGGCCACATCGCCGGCGCGTTGTACGAAGGGGCGCGGCGCCGCCTCGCCGCCTGGTCGGGCCGCAAGAGCCCGCGCTACGCCGATACGGCGCGGCTCATGCCGCTGACGTACATGGTCTTTGCCGTGCTGCTGGGAATGAGCGTGCTCCTCGCAGTGGCGGACATCGTCAAACCCGTGACGCTCGGATAACGGGCGATGGCCTGGCAGGTCCTCGACGCGCACGAGGTTGACCTAGACGAGATCGACCGGTTCTGTAGCTCCCACGGGGTCGAAACCGCCCTCATGGCTGAGCACGTGCACGCGATGCGGTACAACCCGAACCTGCGCGACTTCCTCCTATGCGTGCTCGACGAGGAGGAAGGGAACATCGCCGGGGTGTGTTGGATCGGGGGCAACATCGTGCCCGTCGCCGTGCCGGAGGCCGCCCTCGGCCTGCTCGTGCGCGAGATCCGCCGCCGCGGGCGCCGCTACACCTCCATCGTCGGACCAACGCAGCAGGTCCGCGCGCTCTGGCGCATCATCGGCAGCGCATTCGGCCGCGCCCGGGACATCCGCGAGTGCCAGCCGCACTTGGAGATCAACACCCGGCCCGCCATCAACCCCGATCCGCTCGTCACCCCCACCCCGAACGCCGACTTCGACCTGCTTTTCCCCGCCGCGGTCGCGATGTTCACCGAAGAAGTGGGGTATTCGCCCCTCGCGAGCGGGGGCGGGTACGAACGGCGGGTGCGTTCGCTGGTCTCCGAGGGCCGCTCACTCAGCAGGATCGTGCACACCCGCCGCGGGCGGGAGGTAGTGTTCAAGGCCGATCTGGGAACCGTGGGTTTCGGCGTCACCCAGGTGCAGGGGGTGTGGGTGAACCCGCGCTACCGGGGCCGGGGGATCTCCGCGCCGGCGATGGCCGCCGTCGTCAATTACGCCCACCACCACTTCGCGCCCACCGTGAGCTTGTACGTCAACGACTACAACACTGCCGCGCTCGCCACCTATGCCCGGGTCGGGTTCGTGCGTACCGGGACGTTCGCGACGATCCTCTTCTGAGGCTATCCTCTTGGATAGTTAGCGGTGCCGTGCTCAGCCGCCGTGCTCATCCGCCGCGATCAAAGGAGATCCATGACCCAGTACCTCAACCCCGCCGCACTCGTCCCGCCCGTCGGGCCGTACTCCCACGTGAGCCGAACCGGCGACCTCATCTACCTCGCGGGGCAGACCGGGATCGACGCTAAGGGCGATCCCGCGGGCCCAGGAATCGCCGCACAGGCCGGCCAGGCACTCGAGAACATCCGCGCCGCGCTGGCCTCACAGAACCTCACCTTCGCCCACATCATCAAACTCACGACGTACGTTGCGGGCAGAACCAACCTGCCGGGAATGATCGAGTACATGGACGAGACCTTTCCCACGTGGTTCCCCCGCGGCTATCCGCCGAACACGCTGCTCGTGGTCGACCAACTCGTCACCGCGGAACTCCTCGTGGAGATCGAGGCGGTCGCGCACGCCTGAGCAGGCAGGGCCCGCCGGTGCCGTAGACTCAGGGGCGTGCTAACCCGAATGAGTTCTCTGTTTCTCCGGACCCTTCGCGAAGACCCCCACGATGCCGAGGTGGCGAGCCATTCCTGGCTCGTGCGGGCGGGCTACATCCGCCGCGCCGCCCCCGGCATCTACTCCTGGCTGCCACTGGGGCTGCGGGTACTCGCCAAGATCGAGGCCGTGGTCCGAGAGGAGATGGCGACCGCCGGTGCCCAAGAAGTGCATTTCCCCGCGCTGCTGCCGCGTGAGCCCTATGAGGCGACCGGGCGTTGGGCGGAGTACGGGCCGAACCTGTTCCGCTTGCAGGACCGCAAGGGTAACGACATGCTGCTCGCGCCCACCCACGAGGAAATGTTCACCCTGCTCGTGGCCGACATGTACTCCTCGTACAAGGAACTCCCGCTCACCCTTTACCAGATCCAAACCAAGTACCGGGACGAGGCCCGGCCCCGCGCCGGCCTGCTCCGGGGCCGGGAATTCGTGATGAAGGACGCCTACTCCTTCGACCTCGACGACGCCGCGCTCGACGTGTCGTACAAATCGCAGCGCGATGCCTACGAGCGCATCTTCCGCCGGCTAGGTCTGGAGTACGTCATCGTCTCGGCGACGGCGGGCGCGATGGGCGGGTCGAAGTCGGAAGAATTCCTCCACCCGAGCCCGATCGGGGAGGACACCTTCGTGCGTTCCGCCGGCGGATACGCTGCGAACGTCGAGGCGGTCACCACGCCTGCGCCGGAGCCCGTGGACGCCGGCGGCGTTCCCGAGGCGACGGTCTACGACACGCCGGATTCGGAGACGATCGAGACGCTCGTGGACGCCGCCAACCGCATCTTCCCCCGCGATGATCGCCCCTGGCAGGCGGCGGACACGCTCAAGAACGTCGTCTTCACCCTCGTGCATCCAGGAGGTGAGCGCGAACTCATCGCGATCGGGCTTCCGGGGGACCGCGACGTCGACGCCAAGCGGCTCGAGGCGGCGCTGTTCCCCTCCGAAGTGGAACCGGCGACCGAGGCGGATTTGGAGGCGAGCCCGGAGCTTGTGCCCGGCTACATCGGCCCCCAGGTGCTCAGCCCGAACGTCGAGGGCGGGGTGCGCTACCTCGTCGACCCGCGCGTGGTCGACGGCACCGAGTGGGTGACCGGAGCGAACGAGCAGGGCCGTCACGTCGCCCACCTCGTGAAGGGCCGTGACTTCGAGGCCGACGGAATCATCGACGTCGCCGAGGTGCGCGAGGGAGACCCGGCCCCGGATGGTTCCGGGCCGTTGGAACTCGCCCGCGGGATCGAGATCGCCCACGTCTTCGCGCTCGGGCGCAAGTACGCCGAGTCCCTCGACCTGAAGGTGCTCGACCAGAACGGCAAGGCCGTTACGGTGACGATGGGCTCCTACGGGCTCGGGGTCACCCGCGTGCTCGCCGCACTCGCGGAGAAGAATTGCGACGAGGTCGGGCTCATGTGGCCCGCGCCGATCGCGCCGTACCACGTCCACGTCGTCGCGACGGGCAAGGACAGCGCCGTCTTCGACGCCGCCGAATCCCTCGCTCGGGAACTATCTGAGGCGGGGATCGAGGTACTCTACGACGACCGACCCAAGGTTTCCCCGGGCGTGAAGTTCGCCGATGCGGAGATCCTTGGGATGCCCTACATCGTCGTGGTGGGCCGCGGGCTCGCCAAGGGTGTGGTGGAGGTCCGCGACCGCCGCAGCGGCGAACGGGTGGAGCTGGAACCCGCCGCCGCCATCGCTCACCTCAGTGAGCGGGTCCGGGCGGATCTGCTCACCGACTGAGCGCGGGCCACGGGCCCACCTGCAGATCTGGGTGGGCGCTGGAGTAGGCGTACCACAGCGCCTCGATCAGCGGTTGCCGTGCCTCGGCGGGCGCGTGGGGGTACAGCGCGAGCCAGTGTTCGGCCGCGGCCTGCGCGTACCGCTCGGCGCTGCCCTGCAGGTCGTCCAGGTCGATCTCATAGGCACTGAGCCGGGTGTCGTCGGCGGTGCCGGCCGCCTCGCCGGCGAGGAGATCCGCGAACCGGCGCAACTCGCGGGCACGCTCGGTTGCGGCCTCGCGCTCCTCGCCGCTGCTGCGGGCCGCGCGGACCTCCTGCACGTACCCGGCCGCGTCGTAAATTCCGATGAGATCGGGGGATTGCGCAGGAACCGCCCGAAGGAGCTGCTCGACCTCCGCGGACGCGTCCCCGCTTGCCACTGCCTCCGTCAGGGCCGGGGGCAACATCCCCGAGCCGCACGGATCGGGGCAATCGGCCCCGAGGTCGGCGCTGAGCACCACCGCGGCCGTGTGCAGCGTCAGCCACATGGACACGAGCGCCTCCGGTTCCGGCGAGTCGTCCGCGGCCGCGACGCTCAGGAGAGTGTCAGCGGAGTCGAGGACGACGTCGAGCACCTCTGGGGCGCCGGCATCGGTGGCAACGGTGGCCGGGGATGTGGGGGAGGGGTCCTCCTCTCGGGGTGGGGGGAGCCAGACTCCGCCCAGGTCCTCGACGTAGGTGGTGCTCACCTCGATGAGCGCGGCGAGGTTCGGCTCCGGGGCCGCCTCGGCGGCGCTTTCCGCCGTCAACGCGACCCGCTCCACGGCGACTGCCGCCTCCTGGCGCAACTCCTCATTCGCATCCGGGGTAGGGACCGCGGCGGGTGGCGCGCCCACCCGGATCCCGCACCCGCTGAGGATGAGGGCGACCGCGGCGGCGGCGAGCAACCTGCGTGCGGGGCGGGGAAATCGGTAGGACTCCATGGTCGTGCAGGCTAGACTGTACGGCGGCATAAAAGCCATTCTCACACGCGGTCCCGCCCCCGGTGCCGGATCGCCGGACCGCCGAGCGGTTAGGGGATTGAGCAACCTGTAGGGGATAATAGGAACCTGCGGAACAACTGAAGGAGGGGCATGAGTAACACAGATATTCTTTCCCAATTGGAACAGATCGTGGCCCCACCGGTCGCTGCGCAGGGACTTTTCCTCGAAGGCGTCGTCATGAGCGGCCCTCCCAACCGGCGCGTCGTGCGGATCACCGTGGATCTGCCGGATGGCCCCGGCGGCGTGGGCAGCGATGCGCTTGAGAGCCTCACCCGCACTGTCTCGGACCTCCTCGACGAAACCGACCCGATCCCCGGCGGGTACCAACTGGAAGTCACCACCCCCGGGGTGGACCGCCCGCTCACGACTGTTCGGCATTACCGCCGCAACCTCGGCCGGCTCGTGAAGATCACCACCGATACCGACACCGGCCCGCGCACCGTGACCGGCAGGGTCTCCTCGGTGGATGAGAACGCCGTCACCCTCGAAACCGACTCCGGCCCCCAGACCTTCGACCTCGACCACATTTCACAGGCCAACGTGGAACTAGAGTTCCGGCCACGAGCCAAGGGAGCATCCCATGGAAATTGATATGAGTACGCTCCGGCTCATCGAGACGGACCGCGACATCCCGCTCGACGTCCTCGTTGAAGCGATCGAACAGGCCCTCCTCTCGGCCTACCGGCAAACCCCGGAAGGGTACGAGCACGCCCGGGTCGTGCTCGATCGCCGCAGTGGCAGGATCACCATCTTCGCCCGGGAGAACGAGGACGACGAGGTGGAGTTCGAGCACACTCCGCAAGGCTTCGGCCGGGTCGCAACCACGACGGCGCGGCAAGTGATCATGCAGCGGATCCGCGACGCCGAGGACGAACAGGTCATGGGCACCTTCCGCGGCAAGGAAGGCGATATCCTCGCCGGAATCGTTCAGCAAGGCCCCGACCCCCGCACGATCCACGTGGACATCGGTGGGGTGGAAGCCAAACTTCCCCAGTCCGAACAGGTGCCGGGGGAGAAATACGAACACGGCACCCGGCTGCGGGTCTACGTCGTTGAAGTGCGGCGCGGTTTCAAAGGACCGGAGATCACCGTCTCACGCACCCACCCGAACTTCGTGCGCCGGTTGTTTGCGCTCGAGGTGCCGGAGATCACCGACGGTTCGGTGGTCATCGGCGCGCTCGCCCGGGAAGCGGGTTTCCGCACGAAGATGGCGGTGTCCTCCACCGTCGCCGGGCTCGGTGCGAAAGGCGCGTGCATCGGCCCGCTGGGGCAGCGGGTGCGGGCAGTGATGAGCGAACTGGGCGGAGAGAAGATCGACATCGTCGACTACTCCGAGGATCCGGAAGTGTTCATCGCCGCGGCCCTATCTCCTGCGAGAGTGAACTCCGTGGAAGTGCTGGACGAGGAGAACAAGGTCGCCCGCGTCGTCGTGCCCGATTTCCAACTCTCACTCGCGATCGGCAAGGAAGGGCAGAACGTCCGCCTGGCTGCGCGCCTGACAGGGTGGAAGATCGATATCCGCTCCGACGCCGACCCGACCCAGCCGATCACGGGTGCCGCGCGTCACTGACGCGCTGAGAGCCACGTAACTGGGCGCAGGAGCAAAAAGGTATACACTGATCTACGGACTATTTAACGGTGGCCCCAGTTGCGCGTGCACGGCTAAGGGATGAGTCGATATGTCACAGACCCACGAGCCGCAGCGGATGTGCATCGGTTGCCGGAAAGTAGCGCCGAAACGCGACTTAGTGCGCCTGGTCGTCAGCCGTCTCAGCGAGCCACCCGCCGTGGAGATCGACTTACGAGGCAGCGCACCAGGGCGCGGTGCGTGGGTGCATGAGCACCCTGACTGTGTCACTCGAGCTCAGGCCAAGGGCATCACGCGGGCTCTGCGAATCGCAGAAAACGTAGATATGACCAAGGTCACCACGTGGAGCGAGAGTATCCGTCAATGATCAAGAAAGCGGGTTAGAAGCCGATGGACCCCCGATGAGTCCCGAGCGATGAACCACCACTAAGCGGTCCGACCCTCCTGACAGGGCGGACCTGGACAGGAGAGTTGTGTCACGTTTGCGCGTTCACGAGCTCGCGAAAGAGCTCGGCGTCGACAGCAAAACGGTCTTGGCGAAACTTGAGGAACTCGGAGAGTTCGTCAAGTCCGCGTCCTCGACCATTGAAGCGCCTGTGCAGCGCAGGGTGAGGGAAGCGATCCCCAAGGTCGACCCCGAACCGAAAAAGAAGAAGGCAGCGCCGAAGGCGAAGCCCGCGGCGGAAGAAACCGCCGCTGAGAAACCTGCGGAAGAAAAGCCCGCACCGAAGAAGTCTGGCCCCAAGCCGGGCGCGCCGAAACCCGCCGCGCCCACGAGCGAAGAGCCGGAAGAACCGAAACCTGAAGCCCCGGCAGCGCAGGCCGAGGAGGCCCCCGAGGCCAAGCCGGCCCCGAAACCAGGTGCGCCGAAGCCGGCGGCACCGAAACCCGCGGGGCCGAAACCTGCTGGGCCGAAACCTGCTGGGCCGCGCCCGGGTAATAACCCGTTCGCGTCCTCCCAAGGCATGCCCCGATCGGGTGGTCCGCGCCCCCGCGGCGGGACCCCGCGCCCGGGTAACAACCCGTTCGCAACCTCGCAGGGGATGCCCCGGCCAGGTGGCCCCCGCCCAGCCGCCCCGCAATCCGGTGGCGGCCCGCGCCCCGCGGCGCCCCGCCCCGGCGGCAAGCGCCCAACTCCGGGGATGATGCCCGGCCGAGCTAGCTTCGGCCGTCCGAACGCCCCCGCGCGCGGCGGTGGCACCGGAACGGGTGCCGGCCGTGGTCGCCGGGGAGCCCCAGGTGGTCCCGGCGGCGGAGCGCCCGCAGGTGCCCCCGGACGTCCCGGGCCCGGCGGTCCTCCGGGAGGTTTTCCCGGTCGCGGCCGCGGTGGTCGTGGCTCGACCCAAGGGGCATTCGGCCGCGGCGGAGGCCCGCGTGGGCGTGGCCGCAAGTCGCGCCGGGCGAAGCGCCAGGAATACGAACAGCAGCAGGCGCCGAGCATCGGCGGGGTGCAGATCCCGCACGGTGGCGGCGCCGAGATTAAGATCCGCGCGGGCGCCTCGCTCACGGACTTCGCTGAACGTATCGACGTCAATCCCGCCAGCCTCGTCAAGGTGATGTTCCACCTCGGGGAGATGACGACGGCGACCCAGTCGCTCGACGAAGACACGTTCCAACTCCTAGGGGCGGAGCTCGGATACGACATCCGCATCGTCTCCCCCGAGGAAGAAGACCGCGAACTGCTCGAGTCCTTCGACATCGACCTCGAGGCGGAAGAAGCGGCGGAAACGGACGAGGATCTCCTTCCCCGCCCGCCCGTCGTCACCGTCATGGGTCACGTTGACCACGGTAAGACCGCCACGTTGGACGCGATCCGCCAGACCGACACCGCCGCAGGCGAAGCCGGTGGGATCACCCAGCACATCGGTGCCTACCAGGTTCACACCGATCACGAAGGCCACGACCGCGCCATCACGTTCATCGACACCCCCGGTCACGAAGCGTTCACCGCGATGCGTGCCCGTGGTGCCCAGGTCACCGACATCGCGATCCTCGTGGTCGCAGCGGATGACGGCGTGATGCCCCAAACGGTCGAAGCGATCAACCACGCCCAATCGGCGAACGTGCCGATCGTCGTCGCCGTCAACAAGGTGGATAAGCCCGAGGCGAACCCGGACAAGATCCGCGCCCAGCTCACCGAGTACAATCTCGTCGCCGAAGAGTACGGCGGGGAAACGATGTTCGTCGACGTCTCCGCTAAACAGCGCACCGGGATCGAGGACCTTCTGGAAGCGGTGCTCCTCACCGCCGATGCGGCGCTGGAACTCACCGCGAATCCGGATAAGGACGCGCGCGGGGTGGCGATTGAGGCGAACCTCGACAAGGGCCGCGGGGCGGTGGCTACCGTGCTCGTGGAATCTGGGACGCTCCACGTCGGGGACGCGATCGTCGCCGGCACCGCCCACGGGCGCGTGCGAGCGATGTTCGATGAACACGGCAATGAGCTCACCGAAGCCGGACCGGCCCGTCCCGTCCAGGTGCTCGGGCTCACCTCCGTGCCCCGGGCCGGTGACACGTTCCTCGTTGCTCCCGATGACCGTACCGCGCGGCAGATCGCGGACAAGCGCGAAGCCGCTGAACGCGCCGCGACGCTCGCCAAGCGCCGCAAGCGGGTCTCGCTGGAGGACTTCACCGAACACCTCGAAGCGGGCAAGGTGGAGACCCTCAACCTCGTCATCAAGGGCGACGTCTCCGGTGCGGTGGAAGCACTCGAAGATGCCCTGCTCAAGATCGACGTGGGCGACGAAGTGCAACTGCGGATCATCCACCGCGGCGTCGGTGCGATCACGCAGAACGACGTCAACCTCGCCACGGTCGACAACGCGATCATCATCGGCTTCAACGTCCGCACCGCCGAACGGGTTGCGGAACTCGCTGAATCCGAAGGCGTGGAGATCAAGTACTACTCGGTCATCTACGCTGCGATCGAAGAGATCGAAGCCTCCCTCAAGGGCATGCTCAAGCCCGAATACCAGGAAGTGGAACTCGGCACCGCCGAGATCCGCCAGGTGTTCCGCTCCTCCAAGGTGGGCTCGATCGCAGGTTCGATCGTCCGTTCCGGAATCATTCGCCGGGGTGCCAAGGCACGCCTCATCCGCGATGGGGCCGTTATCGCCGACAACCTCACCGTTTCCTCGCTGCGTCGGGAGAAGGACGACGTCACCGAGGTACGCGAGGGCTACGAATGCGGTATCAGCCTCGGCTACCGCGAGATCACCGAAGGCGACACCATCGAAACCTTTGAGATGCGCGAGATCCCGCGCACCTAGAAGGTTCCACTCAGCACCCCGTGGCCGCGGGCATCACGCCCCGGCCACGGGGTGTTCCAACACACGGTTAGGAAGAGCCCATGACTGACAGCCCCCGCGTGCGGCGCATGGCCGAACGGATCCACCAGATCGTCGCCCAGCTGCTCGACACCCGCATCAAGGATCCCCGGCTTGGCTTCATCACCATCACCGACGTCCGGGTGACCGGCGACCTGCAGAACGCCACCGTGTTCTACACCGTGCTCGGAGAGGAGAGCGACCGGGCCGGCACCGCCGCGGCGCTCTCCTCCGCGAAGGGGCTCATCCGCTCCGAGGTGGGCAAGCACCTCGGGGTGCGCACCACCCCGACCGTCGACTTCGTGCTCGACGAGGTGCCCGAAACTGCCGCGCACCTCGAATCCGTCCTCAAAGAAACGGCTGAACGGGACGCCGAACTCGCCCGACTGCGCCAGCAGGCGAAACCCGCAGGTGAGGCCGACCCGTACAAGAAGCCCCGCAGCGCCGACTCCGGTGAGGAGCCACGTGACGAAGAGCCCCGCGGCGACGCCTGAGGGTCTCCTCCTCGTAGACAAACCCGGTGGGCTCACCTCGCACGACGTCGTGAGCCGTGTCCGGCGACTCGCGGGCACCCGGAGAGTCGGCCACGCCGGAACGCTCGACCCGATGGCCACCGGGCTCCTCGTCCTCGGCATCGGGCGAGCGACCCGGCTGCTGACCCACCTCGTTGGCGCGGATAAGACGTACACGGCAACGATCCGGCTCGGGCAAGCAACGTCGACGGACGACGCCGGGGGCGACATCCTCGCAGCAGCAGGCGCCGCGCTCACCCGAGACGCGGTCGAAGGCGAACTCCCCGCCCTCACCGGAGCGATCGAACAGGTCCCCTCCCGGGTGTCGGCGATCAAGATCAACGGTAAACGCGCCTACGAGCGGGCGCGGGCGGGGGAGACCGTGGAGATCCCGGCTCGGCCGGTCACCGTCCACGAGTTCACGATCACCGATCTCCGGCCGGCAACAGCGACCGGCGGCGTGGAGGTCACGGACGTCGATGTCCACGTGCGTTGCTCCTCGGGCACCTACATCCGGGCCCTCGCCCGCGACCTCGGTGAGCGCCTCGGCGTTGGCGGGCATCTCACGGCACTCCGGCGCAGCCATGTCGGGCCCTTCGACGTCGCCCACGCGATGGAACTTCCGGGTCGCTCCGATGAACGCCCCGCGCTTCAGGAACCCGCGTTCCTCACGCTGGCGCACGCGCTGGCGGCGGCCTTCCCCATCCGCCTCGCCACCGAAGCGGAGGCGCGCGCCCTTTCCTACGGACAAAGCATTCCCGCCTCCATCGCCCCGGGACCCACCGGCGTGCTCGGCCCCGAGGGCGAGGCCATCGCGGTGGTGGAGAACCGGGAAGGCGAGGCCAAGCCCGTCCTCGTACTCGCCCCCGCCTAGACCCGCCCGCCTAGACCCGCCGGGTTCCACGCAGCCGAACAGGTTTGTTATACTTTTGTGACCTTCCGAGATGGGAGGTAACGAGATTATGACGAAGACTCCCATGAACGCTCCGCTCAGCGGCCCGCCGACACGGGCCCGGCGGGAAGTGCGCACGGACGTCCAAGCGCTCCGGGCTCTCGCGGTCGCTGCCGTACTCGGATTCCATTTCGCCCCCGGTCTGCTTCCCGGCGGGTACGTCGGGGTGGACGTATTCTTCGTCATCTCCGGATTCGTCATCACCACGCTGATGATCACCGAGATTCGCAACACCGGCCGGTTGAGCTTCTCGAAGTTCTACGCCCGCCGCGCCCGGCGGATCCTGCCCGCCGCGACCGTCACGATCATCCTCACCGTGCTCGCCGGGATGCTGCTGTGGCCGCTCAACCTCTGGGAACCGCTCGGTGAGGACGCCTTCTTCACCGCGATCTTCGCCCAGAACTGGCACCTGGCCTCCGAATCCGTGGACTACCTCGCTGGCGGGGGCAACCCGAGCCCGATGCAGCACTTCTGGAGCCTATCGATCGAGGAGCAGTTCTACTTCCTCTGGCCCGCTGCGCTCGTGGGCGCGTACCTGCTCGTCCGTGCGGTCCGGCGGAAGAAGGCGGAGCCGGCGGATGGGCAAACCGGCAGCGCGGGGCTGACCTCGGCGGCGCTCCTCGTGCTCGTTCCCACCCTCGTCCTCACCTTCTGGTGGTCGGTGAACGCCGTGGGGCACGGCGACGCGGCGGCATACTTCACCTCCCACAC
>JAJYRV010000427.1 GCA_021793935.1 Actinomycetes bacterium
CAGTCGACGACGCATATTCCTCCCTCGCAACCACCTGCGGTTACCTCACCTGCGGCTGGGTTTAATGACGCTAGTAGCACTGGTCAGCGGCAAGGAAGGGGTTGAAACTTCCCAGCGGCAGCGGTAGCGCGCGTAACGACTCTTACCTGAAGCAGACTTAGCGGCTGTTGATGAACTCCTTGGATTTCGCGATCGCGAATCCCCATACATCCCCCGCGCTCACCTTCGGCGGCAACGACACCTCCTCCGGGTTCGTTCGCACGTCGATGAGCACCGGGCCCGGGCGCCGGAGCGCTTCAGGCATCTGGTCGTGGAGCCCGCGGGGGTCGTCGATGACGATCGAGTCCAACCCCATCGCGGCGGCGACCGCGGCGAAGTCCGGGTTGTCGAGATCGGTTCCGAAGGTCGGCAGCCCGCCTTGGTTCTGCTCGAGTTTCACCATCCCCAGACTGCCGTTGTTGAACACCACGACCTTAATCGGCAACTGGTAACTCACCGCCGTTCGCAGGTCTCCCAGAAGCATCATCAGCCCACCGTCCCCGGAGCAGGCGATGACCTCGCGTCCGGGTTCGAGCATTTGCGCACCGAGGGCTTGGGGCATCGCGTTCGCCATCGAGCCGAGATTGAAGGAGCCGAGCAGGCGCCGCTCGTTGTCGAAGGACACGAAGCGCGAGACCCAAGCTGTGCACATGCCGGTATCGACGGTGAAGATCGCATCCGCGCTCGCGTGCGCATCGAGGGCCTTCGCGACCGCTTCTGGGCGGATGAGGTCGTCCGGATTGTCGACGGCGCCGCGCAGTTTCCGTACGACTCCCGCCTTCTTGGGCGGTTCAGTGAGGCGCTGCTGGGATTTACACCACTTCTCGTACGCCTTGCGCGCCTTGTCCAGGTGAGTGGAATCCTCGACGTCATTCAGTCGCGGCAGGAGCAGGTCGAGGGTGGGGGCCGCGTGGCCGATGAGCGCATGATCCACGTGCACCCGCCGCCCGATGTGTTCGGCGCGGGTGTCCAACTGGACCACGGTCTTACCTTGCGGATACCACTCACGATAGGGAAAGTCGGTACCTACGAGAACAAGCACGTCGGCGTCGTCGAGCGCTCCCGCTGCGGCCGGGTTCCCCAATAGGCCCGATTGCCCGACCTGATAGGGGTTACCACGCTCCAACCCTTCCTTCCCTTTGAGTGTCACCACCATCGGGGCCTGCAGTTTCCGCGCGAGCTCGAGCACCTGGGCACGGGCGTCCCGGGCGCCCATTCCGACGAGCAGGCTCACCTTCTCGCCCGCGTCGATCGCGGAGGCGGCGGCGTGGATTTGGGTGTCGGAGGCGGGTGTGGCGGCGGCGGTCGGCGCGAACCGAGGCAGGGCGACGTCGTCAGAAATTTCCAGTGACCCAACGTCGCCGGGAATGGTGAGGATGGAAACACCGGGTTTCGCGATCGCAGCATTGACGGCGTGCTCAAGCACGTGCGGCATCTGGTTCGCGGAGGTGAGCGAGCGAGCGAACTCCGCGACATCGGAGAAGAGGACGTCGTTGTTCACTTCTTGGAAGAAATCGCTGCCGATCTCCGCGCTGGGTACTTGGCCACAGATGGCCAGAACCGGAGCGTGGGACTTCTTCGCGTCGTAAAGCCCGTTGAGCAGGTGGATCGAACCTGGCCCGACGGTTCCCATGCAGACCCCGAGCCTCCCGGTGAGTTGGGCCTGCGCCCCAGCAGCGAAGGCCGCTGCTTCCTCGTGGCGGACCCCGACCCAATCGATATCTTCGTGGCGGCGGATCGCGTCCGTTATCGGGTTCAACGCATCCCCCACCACTCCCCACACGTGCGTGACTCCGTGGCGGGCGAGGGCGTTAACGATCATTTCGGCAATGGTGGACACTGGTGTCTCCCTTCCGGCGGGTATTGAAGCAGCCTTGCAGAATCAGCCCGAGCGGGGGAAGGGGTTGACGGAGCTAAGCCTCGCCGCCGCGTGCGGTAAGCTTCCCGGAATGGTTGACCTGGAAACACTTCGCTCGCGTCTCACCGATGAGGCTCCCCTCACCTGGGTCATCACGGGGGATTCCATCACTCACGGACTTCGCCACACCGACGGCTCCCGCGCCTACGCGGATCATCTGCATGAGATCGTTCGCGGGGATCTCGCCCGGTACCGCGACGCGCTGGTGAACACCGCGATCTCGGGAAGCCGGATCACCGATATCCTCGGGGACTTCGACCGCCGGGTGGCCGATTGGTCGCCGCAGATCGTCACCTTGATGATCGGCACGAATGATTGCGCGGTCACCGACGGCGCGCCGCGGGTGGAACCGGTGGAGTTCGGGCATGCGGTGGGGGATTTTGTTTCTCGGGTGCGGTCCCTCGGCGCGGTACCGGTGCTGCAGACTCCGCCACCGGTGGACGCAGCGAACGCTCAGACGCGCAGCCGGATCGGCGATTTCGCCCAAGCGGTGCGCGACGTCGCGCAGGCGCAGGGGACCATCCTCGTCGACCACTTCGCACAGTTCCTCTCCCTCGGCGGCGAGGACCTCCCCTGGGCTCTCCTCGGCGATCCGTTTCACCCCGGCGCCCTCGGCCACGCGGCGCTGACCGTGGAGCTCGCCCGGGTTCTCGGTTTCGAGAACGCCCCGACCGTGCACCGGTTGCGCGCAGCGGTGGAGGCCCGCGGCTACATTTTTGCGTGAGCCTCATCGGCGTGCGCCTCC
>JAJYRV010000428.1 GCA_021793935.1 Actinomycetes bacterium
TGTCAACGAAGTGCCAGTAGTAGGACACAACGATGGCTTTCGTGGCTTCTGGGTGACCGAAGCGTTTCGTCGCAAACGAGCGCCCGAGCACTAGCAGGAAGGCGAAGAGCCCACCGAGCACGTGGAGACCGTGGAATCCAGTTGCTAGGTAGAACGCCGATCCGAAGCTCGAGTTCTGCATCGTCACCCCGTGCTGCACCATCTCGGCGTACTCAAACATTTGCCCGCCGATGAAGAATGCTCCCATCACGTAGGTGAGCGTGAACCATTCGTTCAAGCCCCACTTCGTGATCTCCCACAGACGGCCCATTCTGCGTGGCTGAAGCCGCTCTGCGGCCCAGACGCCGAATTGGCACGTGACCGATGACAACACGAGGATGCTCGTGTTGATCACGGAGAATGTGAAGTTGAGCTTGGCGTGGCTTTCGTTGAAAACCTCCGAACCGGCGACGGCCCGGTGGCTGAAGTAGATCGCGAAGAGCCCCGCGAAGAACATCAGTTCACTGGATAGCCAAACGATCACCCCGACCTTAGTGAGGTCCGGGCGGTTCACAGTTACGGGATTGCGCATAGCGCCAGTTGCAGACGACACCCTGCCATTATGGCCCGAAATCGGAATGGTTTGCGCCATGAAACCGGAAAAATGAGGAAAAAAGCGGCGGAATCGGCAAAAGTCGCGCTGGTCCCGGGGTGTCGCTGCGAACACGTCACAGTTTTCGTGACACAACGCTCGAGAATGCCACGGATTCTCACGTGCTTCTCAGCCGAAGATGCTGACGCGGGAGCGCGCTGAGTTCACGAAAAACCCGGTGGTCCCAGCCCCCGACGGCCCCGCGCGAGGGGCGGTCGGCGATCGGCTGGTTAGGGGATGTGAGCGCCGGGGGTTAAACGCACTAAGCTGTCCTTCGTACACACAACGACTTCCCGCCCTGAGGCGGTTTGAATTGCGAAGGATGTCATGACTGAGGCCACAACGAACGGACCGCGTCAGGACACAGCCACCGCGAAGGTGCTGCTCTACAGTGACGACCGCACGCGGCGCGAGGAGGTGCGTTCCCTCGTGGGGCGCCGTGCCTCCTTCGACACCCCCCTGATCGACTGGACCGAGGCGGCGACCCCGGCGGCCGTTGTTGCCTACGCCGAGGAGAACACCTACGACCTGTTGGTGCTCGACGGCGAGGCGGGTAAGCACGGTGGGATGGGGCTCACCCGGACCCTCAAGAGTGAAATCTTCGAGCTGCCGCCCGTCCTCCTCATCATCGCCCGCGAGCAAGATAAATGGCTCGCATCCTGGTCAGAAGCTGAAGCGGTCGTCTCCGAACCGCTGGATCCGGTTAGCCTCCAAGAAACCATCGCGGATCTCCTCCGGGACGCCGACGCCCAGTAAGAAAGGTGCACAGGTGAGCTCAGCCTCCAGTGACGAAACCGCTTCGACCGACGCTGCGCTCACGTGGCCCGATCTCATAACTGACCTCCTCGCTGGCCGCGACCTCCCCCTCGAACACGCCCGTTGGGCGATGAACGAGGTGATGAGCGGAACTGCTTCGCCCGTCGCCCTCGCCGGGTTCCTCGTCGCGCTGGCAGGGAAAGGCGAAACGGTCGCGGAACTTCGCGGGCTCGCGGACGCGATGGTCGCCCACGCGGTCGAGGTGCCGATCCCTGCCGGACCCGGCGGCGAGGCGTTAGAGACCGTCGACGTCGTAGGCACCGGCGGCGACCGGCACCATACGGTGAACATCTCCACGATGGCCTCGCTCGTCGTCGCGGGCGCGGGTCTGCCCGTTGCCAAGCACGGGAACCGGGCCGCCAGTTCGGCATCGGGCAGCGCCGACGTGCTCGAAGCGCTCGGCATCAAACTCGATCTCGACCCCGCGCGCGCCGGCGAACTCGTTGGCGAGGTGGGGATCACGTTCCTGTTCGCCCAGCAGTTCCACCCCGCGTTCCGGCACGCGGCCGCCGCGCGGGTCGGGCTCGGCATTCCCACGGCCTTCAACGTGCTCGGCCCGATCACCAACCCGGCCCGCCCTCGCGCCGGCGCCATCGGCGTCGGGAACCTCGCCATGGCCCCCCTCATCGCCGGCGTGTTCGCCGATCGCGGCAACCACACCCTCGTGTTCCGCTCTGAGGACGGATTGGACGAATTGGCGACGACGGCGCCCGCCCGGATCTGGGAGGTCACCGAAGTCTCCGGGGGCAGCGTCGTCGAGCACACGATCGACTTCGCCGCGGAACTCGGCATGGCGCGCGCCTCGATCGCGGACCTGCGCGGTGGCTCCCCGGCCGAAAATGCCCGGGTGGCCAGGGACCTGCTGCACGGGAAATCGGGCGCGATCCGCGACGCCGTTCTGCTGAACACCGCGGCGGCCCTCGTTGCCGATGCGCGCCACCCCGAACTAGCTCAAGGACCTCTGCTCGACCGGTTCGCCGCGGCGATCAAGATTGCGGCAAACGCCATCGACGAGGGGAGAGCCGCAGCCGTTCTGCAGCGGTGGGCGGAGGAATCTCACCGCTGAACCGGGGTGGAGGTTAATCCAGTCCGAGGTTGAAGGCGGCTTCGAGGTCGTGCTTGGAGTAGGCCTGGAACGCGATGTAAGTCTGCGTTGACTTCACGCCCGCGACCTTGCCGATCTGGTCTGCGATGACCCCGGCGAGCTCCTCGTGCTGGCGCACGCGTACAACGGCGATGAGAAGATCGGA
>JAJYRV010000429.1 GCA_021793935.1 Actinomycetes bacterium
TCCGATCTACCCTCACGGATATGCGGGATCGCGCCCTTGCCACCCACGATGAAGATCTTCTCGCCCAGGTGAGCCTCCCCGACTCGAAAGCCGCCGAGGCGGATCGGGAGCTGCTTGGGAGCTTCGGAGGTTCACGCCCCGTCGGGTTGACGACGCGCGTAGAAATCCGCGAGGTTTCCGAAAGCGGGGCAGGGCCGGTTGTGACGGCGATGCTCACGCAAGCCGGGTTCACGTGGGAAGACGGGGCAAACGATGGGATAGCGGTGGCGCCGCTACCGGCGCGGTGCACCCGGATCCATTTGAGCGAGCTGGACGGCGAGTGGTTCGTTCACGAGACCAGCGCGTGCGCGGCGGCGGAAATCTCCGGGTAGGTAAACGTGAAACCGCTGTCGAGCAGCGCCCGGGGAACCACCCGCTGCGATCGGAGAATCTCTTCGGCGAACCCGCCGAGCGCGAGGCGCAGCGCCGGGGCAGGCGCGGGAAGTAACGCGGGGCGGCGGTAGGCCTGCGCGATCTGCTGGGTGATCTCCCGGTTGGTCGCGGGATGCGGCGCGGTGAGATTCACCGGCCCTTCCAGTTCACGCTCGAGGAGGAAGACGGCGGCGCGCACCCAGTCCTCTAGGTGGATCCATGGCCACCATTGGCGCCCGTTGCCCAGCGGCCCGCCGAGGCCGAGTTTGATGAGGCGCAGCAGCGGGGTGAGGGCCCCGCCTGCCGGGGTGAGCACGATTCCGGTGCGCAGGAACGCCGTCGGATGCCCGGCGCTGAGGGCCGGGGTGGCAGCGGATTCCCAGTCGCGGCAAATTCCCGCGAGCACGGTGGTGCCGCTGGGAGCGTGCTCGTCGGTGAGCGCGTCACCGGTATCGCCGTAATAACCCACGGCGCTGGCCTGCAAGTACCGGATCGGCCGGCGGATCTGCGCGAGTGCGTGAGCGAACGCGTGCGTCGGCCCTGTGCGGGAGGAGCGGATCACCTGCAACCGGCGCCGAGTCCACCGCTCATCACCGACCCCGGCGCCACCAAGATTGATCACCGCACTCACGTCGTCAAAAACGGACAGCGGCGGCGGAGCCGGTGGTGACCACTGCGCGGTCTCGACCGTGTCGTCCGGGCGCGGTGGGCGGCGCACCAGTTGCCGAACCTGGCGGTGGGAGAGAGCATCCCGCAACGCGCCGCCGAGGAGGCCGGAGGCTCCGACGAGAAGAATCACCATGCCGCCAGTCTTGCAGAAGGCATCAGAAAGCACTGCGGGGCCCAGCCGGTGTGGCTGGACCCCGCAGGAATCTCGGGAAACGCTTAGAGTCCGAGGTCTGCTTCGAAAGCACCTTCTTCGATCCGGTTCTTCACCTGGGAGAGGAACCGGGACGCGTCGGCGCCGTCCACGAGCCGGTGGTCGTAGGAGATCGACAGGTAGACCATGTCGCGGATCGCGATGTTCTCGAAACCATCGGCGTCCTTAACCACCACGGGGCGGCGGACGATCGTTCCGACCCCCATGATGCCCACCTGGGGCTGGAGGAGGATCGGCGTGTCGAACAGTGCACCACCCGAACCGGTGTTGGTGATCGTGAACGTCCCACCCGAGAGCTCGTCGGGCGTGGCCTTGTTATCCCGGGTGCGGGTTGCGAGGTCAGCGATCTTCCGTGCGAAACCGGCGATGTTGAGGTCGCCCGCGTCCTTGAGTACCGGCACGACGAGTCCGCGTTCGGTGTCGACGGCGATCCCGATGTTCTCCGAGCCGTGGTAGACGATGTCGTCGCCTTCGATGGAGGCGTTGAGTTTCGGGTAGGCCTTGAGCGCTTCCGTCGCCGCGAGGGCGAAGAACGGGAGGTAGGTAAGGTTGACTCCCTCCCGTGCCCGGAATTCGTCCTTCGCCGATCGGCGCAGGCGAGCCACCTTCGTCACGTCCACCTCGAGCACCGTGGTGAGCTGGGCGCTCACCTGTAGCGATTCGACCATCCGGGCGGCAACGATCTTGCGCAGACGGGTCATCGGCTCCCGGGTGCCACGCAGGGGCGATACCTCGGGGGTCGTCGCGGGCTTCGCCGGGGCAGCGGTCTCGGTGGGCGCTGCAGGCGCGGCCTGTTGCTGGGCCGATTCCGCGGCAGCAGCGGCGTCGAGGACGTCCTGCTTGCGGATTCTTCCACCGACTCCCGTGCCGCTCACGGTGGAGAGGTCGACACCCTTCTCCGATGCGAGCTTGCGCACGAGCGGCGTGACGTATCCGCCGCCGGTTGCGGGCGCTGCCGGGGCTGGTTGTTCCTGCTTCGGCGCGGGCGCGGGTTCTTCCTTCGGCTCCGGTGCCGCTGGGGCTTCCTGTGCCGGAGCGGCTGGAGCGGGTTGTTCGGCGGGCTCTTCCGCCTGGGCGGGGGCAGGTGCCGGTTCTGGCTCGGCGGGGGCCTCTTGCGCCGGAGCAGCGGGGGCGCCTGAGCCGACGTAGGCGAGGGTCTCGCCGACCTCGACGGTTTCATCTTCGCCGACGACGATCTCTACCAGCGTGCCAGCGACGGGGGAAGGCACCTCGGTGTCCACCTTGTCCGTCGCGACCTCAAGGAGAGGTTCGTCCATCTCGACTTCTTCGCCAATCTCCTTCAGCCACCGGGTGACGGTGCCTTCGGTGACCGACTCGCCGAGCG
This sequence comes from Actinomycetes bacterium, assembly GCA_021793935.1. Next base: position 2,637 of record JAJYRV010000429.1, read on the forward strand.
CGGGCATGGTAATTGCTTCGCGGTCGCCTTCTGCCGCCGGTGCGGATTCCGCGGGGGCA
>JAJYRV010000430.1 GCA_021793935.1 Actinomycetes bacterium
TTCCGATCTCAGTTTGTGCAAATATTTCCGGGTGTTTATCCTTGGACCATGCCTGAAAACGTCGAGCGCCCCGCACGTGACTGCACTACAGCGCAGCCGTGCGATGAGGAAGCCTCGCTCGGGCTGCGGGAGCGGAAAAAGCGGGCCACCCGCGCCGCCCTGCAGCTCACCGCGCTCCAACTCGTCACCGACCGCGGGCTCGATCACGTGACGGTCGAGGACATCACCGAAGAGGTCGGGGTCTCCCCGCGCACGTTCTTCAATTATTTCGCCACCAAGGAGGAGGCCCTCATCGGGGCCGATCCCGATCTCCTCCCCACGCTCACTGCGGCGCTCCGGGCACGGCCCGCAGGCGAATCACCGTTGACGGCGCTGCGGGAGGTCCTCCTCACCGACGCTGAGCGCATCGCGGACACCAGGGAGATCTGGCGGCTGCGGATGGCCCTGGGGGCCCAGCACCCGGAGCTGTTCCACACCGCCGCGACGGCCACCGCACGGATCGATTCCGCCCTCGCGCAAGTGATCGCGGAGCGCACCGGAACCGACCCGGATCGCGATCCCCTGCCCCGCCTCGTCACGGGCGCGGCGTCGGCGACTCGGCGCACCGCCCTACATATGTGGGCGCGAGGAAACTTCCGCGAGCCCTATCCTGAAGTCCTCGCCCGATGCTTTGATGAATTCACAACTCTCATGTCCAACCCCTAACCGGCACCCACGCCGGTTCGTCACGAAGAAGGTCCTGTGCCACTTCTCCGAATGATCCTGCACCATCTCAAGCCCTACTGGGCTTGGGTCGTGGCGATCGTGGTGTTCCACCTCATCGCCACTCTTGCAGCGCTCCTTCTTCCGAGCCTCAATGCCTCCATCATCGATCAAGGCATCGCGAATGGGGACGTACCGTTCATCTGGAGCACGGGCGTGCGCATGCTCGGGGTCACGCTCCTGCAGGTGACCGCCGCGATCGCGGCGGTGTACTGCGGGGCTCGCACGGCGATGTCCGTCGGCCGCGACATCCGCGCCCGTTTCTACGCACAGGTGAACAAACTCGGCTCCCTCGACGTCTCCCGTTTCGGCGCCGCCACCCTCTCCACCCGCGGCACCAACGACGTCCAGCAGGTGCAGATGCTCACCCTGCTCACCCTCAACCTCATGGTCACCGCCCCGATCATGTCGATCGGCGGGGTGGTCATGGCCCTGCGCGAAGACGCCGGCCTCGCGTGGCTCGTCTGGGTGGCGGTGCCGACCCTCTTCGTCGTCGTCGCGATCCTCGTCAAACTCCTGCTCCCCCTGTTCCGGCAGATGCAGGAGCGTCTCGACGGCGTCAACGCCGTCCTGCGTGAACAGATCCTGGGCATCCGGGTCGTGCGTGCATTCGTCCGCGAGGAATACGAGACCGACCGCTACGCCAGCGCGAACCAGGCCCTGACGAACGTGTCCATCCGGGTGGGGAGCATCTTCGTCATCATGTTCCCGATCATCATGGTGATCCTGCAGGTCGCCACCGCCGCAGTGCTGTGGTTCGGTGGGCACCGCGTGGAGACCGGGGACATTGAGGTCGGTTCCCTCACCGCGTTCATGCAGTACCTCCTGCAGATCCTCGTCGCAGTGATGATGGGTGTCTTCATGGTGATGATGATCCCGCGCGCCGCCGTGAGCGCCGAACGTATCACCGAGGTGATCCGCACGGAGCCCTCCCTTCCCCTGGGCACGGGTGTTTCCGACGACGTCGCCCGGATGCTCCGTACGCCAGGTTCGGGCACGCTGGAGTTCCGCGGGGTGAGTTTCGGCTACCCGGGCGCGGAGCACGACGTCGTCTCGGGTGTTTCGTTCACTGCCCGGCCGGGCCAGACGACGGCGATCATCGGTTCCACCGGTTCAGGGAAGTCGACCCTCGTGCGGCTCGCTTCGCGCATGTTCGACCCCCGCGAGGGCGAGATCACCGTCTCCGGGGTGCCACTGACGGCGTTCACCCCCGAGGACCTCGCCGGCATCGCCGCCGTCGTGCCGCAGAATCCGTACCTGTTCTCCGGAACGGTCGCGACAAACCTGCGCTTCGGCAAGCCCGATGCGAGCGAGGAGGAGCTGTGGCAGGCGCTGCGGATCGCCCACGGCGAGGAGTTCGTCCGGGCCAAGAAGGAGCAACTCGATACGCCGATCTCCCAGGGGGGAACGAACGTGTCGGGCGGGCAACGGCAGCGGCTGTCCATCGCCCGCGCGCTCGTGACGCAGCCTCAGGTGTACTTGTTCGACGATTCCTTCTCCGCCCTCGACGTCACGACCGATGCGCAGGTCCGGGCCGCGCTCAAGGAGGCGACGAAGGATCGCACGACGATCATCGTCGCCCAACGCGTCTCCACCATCCGCCACGCAGATCAGATCGTCGTGCTCGAAGCGGGCCGCGTGGTGGGACTCGGCACCCACGAGGAACTTATGGAGACCTGCCCCACCTACGTCGAGATCGTGCACTCCCAGGCGGGAGCGGACGATCCACACGTCGGTGCTGCCCCGAGCACCGGTGACTCCGGCGGCAGCCCGGCCGGGAACGGAGAGGCGCAATGAGCGAAGAAACACCTGAACCCGTGGCCGAGGAAACGGCCGAATACAACGCCCCGAACCAGCGCGTGAAGAACCTGTGGGGTTCGACGAAGCAGCTCGGCGCACGCCTAGGGCCCGAACGGGGCCCGCTCGGGGTCGT
>JAJYRV010000431.1 GCA_021793935.1 Actinomycetes bacterium
CGAGGACGGCATGCGCGTATTCGTCTCCACGTTCGCCCCGCGCCCGCGGATGATCGTGTTCGGGGCGATCGACTTCGCCGCCGCGCTCGCCCAGCAGGCCTCGTTCCTGGGCTACCACGTGACCGTCTGCGACGCCCGCCCCGTCTTCGCCACCCCCGCGCGGTTCCCGAGCGCCGACGAAGTCGTCGTCAAATGGCCCGACGAATACCTGCAGGCCGAGATCGAGGCGGGTAACGTCGACCCCCGCACCGTGATCGCGGTGCTCACCCACGACCCGAAGTTCGACGTACCCGTGCTGCAGGTGGCCCTCCCGCTCGAGGTCGCCTACATCGGGGCGATGGGGTCACGGCTCACCCACACCGACCGGCTCGAACGGCTCCGCGAGGCGGGCGTGAGCGAGGAACACCTGAACCGGCTGCACAGCCCGATCGGGCTCGACCTGGGCGGGCGCACCCCGGAGGAAACCGCAGTCTCCATCATGGCCGAAGTGATCCAGCGGCACTGGGGCGGGACCGCCGAACCCCTGCACAGCCGCGACGGGCGGATCCACTACGACGACGTCCCCGACCTGCCCGAGAACTAACCCGCTTATCCCAACCCGAGGGTAAGGGGATGCACCTGGCTCGCGCCGGCACCGGCGAGCAGGGCGGCGGCGAGGGTGAGGGTCCAGCCGGAGTACGTGGCGTCGTCGAGGAGCAGGACCGACTTGCCTGCGACGTCCACGTCCGGCAGTTCCAGCCGGCGAGCGACGGCGAGGAGCCGGTGGGCGGAATTGACGTCCCGCGAGGTCGGTTCCGCCTCGCCCGCTCGGGGCCGGATCGCCCCGAGCACCGGCACGCCGAGCAACGCGGAAACCCCCGCGGCCAGGTGGCGCACCAACCCCGGGCGCGTGGCGGAATCGATCGCGACGATCGCTTCGACTGGCGGCGCCCACTCCTTGAGCATCTGCTCCAGTGGAGCGCGCAGGGAAGCCGGCACCTCGCCGTCGGGACCGGTGAGCGCGGCATGGGCCGCCCCCGAGAGACCGATGCCGTCCAACCGGGCGAGCGCCCGCCCCGGCTGGGCCGGCGCAGTGATCTTCCCGGAGGGCACCTTCCCCGCGACCTGCACGCGCATGCCTTTCAGCCCGGGGGGCCACTGCTTCCGCGGAGCGATCTCCACCCCAGGGCGGCGCAGGGACGCGGCGGCGCTCGCGGCCACTTTCGAATCGGGCAGCACCGGCGCCGGCACCCCGCCGCAATTATCGCAGCGACCACACGGGCGGCCCTCGCCGAGGGTGGGATCATCGAGGCACTCGCGCAGGAAGGCCATCCGGCACTGCGTGCTCACCTCGTACGCGAGCATCGCCTCCTGCTCGGCGATCCGCGCCGCCTCCACCCGCGCGTAGCGTTCAGCGTCGTACTCCCACGCGTTGCTCGTGGCGATCCATCCGCCCCGCACCCGGCGCACCGCGCCCTCGACGTCGAGGACCTTCAACATGAGCTCCAGGCGGTTTCGACGCAGATCCACGTGGGTCTCCAGGGCGGCCGTCGACATCGGCCGCTCGCCCTCTCGGGGGAGGGCGGCGAGGGCAGCCCTCACGTCCGCGGGGTCGGGGAAGGAGAGGGAACCGAAATAATCCCAGATCGCCCGATCGCTCTCACCAGGCAAGAGCACGACGTCGGCGCGCCGCGTCGCCCGGCCCGCTCGCCCGATCTGTTGGTAATACCCGATCGGGGAGGGTGGGGCGCCGAGGTGGATGACGAAGGCGAGGTCCCCCTTGTCGAACCCCATCCCCAGCGCGGAGGTGGCGATGAGCGCTTTGACCTCGTTCGCCAACAGCGCGCCCTCGAGCTCCTCCCGCTCCTCGGTGGGGGTAGCGCCGGTATAGGCGGCAACGTCGAGTCCGTGTTCACGCAAGAACCGGGACGTTTCCTGGGCCGCCGCGACCGTGAGGCAGTAGACGATCCCCGAACCGGCGAAGCCGGGGAGGTTCCCCGCGAGCCACGCCAGTTGCGAGGCGTGGTCGGCTCTCGGGGCGACGGCGAGGTGCAGGGAGGAGCGGTCGAGCCCGCCCCGCAGGGTGAGCACCTGCGTGCCGAGCTGCTCGGCGACGTCGGCGCTGACGCGTTCGTTCGCCGTCGCCGTCGTTGCGAGCACCGGCACACCGGCGGGAAGCTCGCGAAGCAACGTGGCGATCCGGCGATAGTCGGGGCGGAAATCGTGCCCCCAGTCAGAGATGCAATGGGCCTCATCGACGACGACGAGCCCGGCGGTTCGCGCGAGGTGGGGGAGCACCTCTTCGCGGAAGGCGGGGTTGTTCAGCCGTTCGGGGGAGCACAGCACAACGTCGGCGCCGTCACGGGCGATGAGGTCGTGCAACTCCTCCCAGTCGCCGGTGTTCGTTGAGTTCAACGTGATCGCCGTGATCCCGGCCCGGCCCGCGGCGCCCACCTGGTCGCGCATGAGCGCAAGCAGCGGGGAAATGATAAGGGTCGGCCCGTTGCCCCGCGCGCGCAGCAACGCCGTCGCGATGAAATATACAGCTGACTTCCCCCAGCCCGTGCGCTGGACAACGAGGGCCCGAGCGGAGTCGACCACAAGCGCGCGGATCGCCTCCCATTGATCATCGCGAAGGGTGGCATCCTCGCGGCCGACGAGTTGGGTGAGAACGTGGGCGGCTTCCGCGCGGACAGATGTGTCAACCATTGCTCC
>JAJYRV010000432.1 GCA_021793935.1 Actinomycetes bacterium
AGGCCAGCGATGGGGTCCGGGTGCGCAGTTGGCTCGCACTGCCCCACGGAGCCTCCGCAGAGAATCCCGCACCGCTGCTCCTGTGGATCCACGGCGGCCCGCTGAATTCGTGGAACGCGTGGTCGTGGCGCTGGAACCCGTGGCTCGCGGTCGCGCAAGGCTACGCCGTGCTCCTGCCGGACCCGGCGCTCAGCACCGGCTACGGCCAGGAGTTCATCCAACGCGGGTGGGGGAACTGGGGCGGGGCACCCTATACCGACCTCATGGCGGCGACCGATGCCGCCCTCGAGCTGCCCGAGATCGACGAGCAGCGCACCGCGGCGATGGGCGGTTCCTTCGGGGGGTACATGGCGAATTGGGTAGCCGGGCACACCGACCGGTTCAACGCGATCGTCACGCACGCGAGCCTGTGGAACCTTCACAGCTTCGGGCCCACCACCGACGCCGCGTTCTACTGGGCGAAGGAGATGACGCCGGAGATGGCCGCGGCGAACAGCCCGCACGCGCACGTGAGCAAGATCGTTACGCCGATGCTCGTCATCCACGGGGACAAGGACTACCGGGTTCCCATCGGCGAGGGACTCGCGCTGTGGTACCAGCTGCTCGCCGAGTCCGGCCTGCCCGCGCGCGAGGACGGTTCGAGCGAGCACCAGTTCTTGTACTTCCCCACCGAGAATCACTGGGTGCTCACTCCCCAGCACGCGAAGCTCTGGTACGAGACCGTGTTCGCGTTCCTGGCAGCTCGCGCCGGCGGGAAATAGGGCCTCTCGCCTCCCGCCGCGTATGCAGCGCCGGGGCCGCACGCATCACGGGTGATTGCGGTTATCCCGATCCTCCGCTATCCTCCTCCGCAGTGCCCTGCTCAAGGGTGAGCGAAGGCTCTCCCCGCTCCGGCGGGAATTTCCCACGTCCGTTGCCACCGAATCGGTCCATGTCCATGAAGATACGTAACTTAGCCACGATGGGCGCGTTCGCGCTCCTGCTCGCCTCCGGCATGGCGGGCGCGCATGCGAGTCCGGGGCAGTCGGTAGAGGATCTCACCGACTCCCTCACCGCAGAAGATCTCGTCACCGCCCTCATCGGGGATTCCACCGACGTGACGAACGCCTCGTACACCGGATCGCCCCTCGCCGCTGGATCCTTCAGCGGATTCGAGGATGCGGGCATCGACGCCGGGATCGTCCTGTCTACCGGCTGCGCCGCAGGCTCCGAGGACGCCATCTGCTCCAGCTCGATCCTCGGGCCCAACGAGAGCCCCAGCACGGGAGCGTCTCTCGGCGAGGATGGCGACGCTGACCTCGATAACCTCCTCGACGGCGTGACCACCCAGGACGCCGCGGTGCTGGAGTTCGACTTCGTGCCCGATGCCGAAGCCGTGACATTCACGTACGTCTTCGGGTCCGAGGAATATCCCAACTTCGTCAACGCAGGTTACAACGACGTCTTCGCGTTCTACGTGAACGGGACGAACTACGCGACGATCGAGGGCGAGGACGGGCAGACCCCGGTCGCGATCGACACGATCAACGAGGAGACGAACTCCGACTACTTCCGTAAGAACTACGTCGCAGATCCGCAGATCGATATCGAACTCAACGGCATCACCACGTTGCTGACGTTCACCGCGCCCGTGAACGAGGGCGAATCCAACCACATCAAACTCGCCATCGCGGATTCTGGTGACGGGGACTACGACTCCGCCGTTCTCATCGAGGCGGGTTCGTTCCGTGCCAACCACCCCCCGGAGGCGGACGACCAGACCGTCCAGACCTACGAGAACACCCCCGTGGACATCACGCTCACGGGCTCCGACCCCGATGACGACGACCTCACGTTCGACGTCACCTCCGACCCGGAGGACGGATCGCTCTCCGGCGACGGTGACACGTGGACCTTCACCCCGGATGCGGACTTCGTGGGCGAGACGGAGTTCACCTTCGTCGCCGATGACGGTTCCCTCACCTCCGACGAAGCGACCGTGACCATCGAGGTGCTCCCCCTCACCGAAGTCGCCGACCTGGGCAACGTAACCGTGGAGCAGGCGGAGTGCGTCGAGGGCGAGATCGTTGGCCCCGAGATCACCCTGCCCGACGTCGACGGCGTCTCGTACGACGTGGACGGCGACGTTGCTCCCGGCACGGAGGTCACCGTGGTGGCCACAGCGGAGGAGGGCCACACCTTCGCCGCAGAGATCGACGGGTGGGACGTGAACGAGGATGGGCAGAGCGCCCAGCAGCAGGTCACCCTCGACGACGCGCCCACGTGTGAGCCGCCCGAAACCGGCGGCGGTGGCGGCGAAGGCGGGGACGACGGCAATGGCGGCGACGCGGATGGTGACCCGACGCCGACCGAGTCCCCGAGCGGGGAACCGCTGCCGGAGACCGGACAGAGCTCCGTGTCCTCCAGCGTCATCGCCGCACTGGTGCTCGTGTTCGCCGGCTCCCTGGCACTCTTCGCGGTGAAACGCCGCAAGCGCCTGGGCTGAGCCGCGAGGCACTACTGAGGGCGGGTGGAAGCGCGGCTTCCACCCGCCTTCGCCGTTCCTGGAGCCCCGAGCGTTACAAATTCACGGTCCGCTCCCGATCGGTCGAGGCGGACCGCACCTGGGGGAGTTCTAGCGGGAGTCTTCCTCGGCCGGATCCAGCATCGAATGCAGGAAGGTCACCGTCTCCTCCCA
>JAJYRV010000433.1 GCA_021793935.1 Actinomycetes bacterium
AACGTGCAGGCCGATGGAACGATGGACGTCGAGATCGACATTGATTACGACTTCCAGGACGAAGAGAGCCGCGGAATCTTCCTCACCTATTACAGCCGTCAGGAGATCGAGGGCGAGACCGACCGCCTGCGGGTGTTTCGATACCGCGACGTCGAGGTCTCCTCGAGCACCGGAGCCTCCACGACCGTGGAAGCCAAGGAGGAGGACAACAACTTCATCATCCGGATCGGGGATGAGGATAAGGCGGACCTCACGGGGCTGCATTCATACCACGTGTCCTTCACGGTCGAAGGGATCCCCAACCCCGGCGTGGGCGAGGCGGGCGAAGACGAGATCTACTGGAACGTCATCGGCTCGGGATTCAACGAACGGGTCGAAGACATCCGAGTTGAGATCACCGCCCCCAACGCTCCCCAGCAGGTCACGTGCCACGCGGGCATTTCCGCAAGTGACGAGGCGTGCGACGCCGCGAAGGTCGATGGCGACACCGCCATCTTCACGCACGACGCCGTGGACCCCGGTCGTCTCCTCACCGTCGCCGCGGAGTACGAACCCCGCACGTTCCCCAGCGCCGAAATCCTCACCACCCGCACCCCGTCGATGGGCGGAGCGGGCCTCGCCAAGGCGGCAGGGGCGATCGTCCTCGTGCTCACGGTCATCGTTGCCGTGCTCGGACGGCAGAAGAAACGTGACCAGGCCTACGAGGGCTTACCTCCGGGGGTGATCGCCGATAAGCCGGTCGCGGCGCCGACGACGATCGCGCCGCGGAAGGAGAACTTCCCCGTCCGCTTCGAACCACCGGAGAAGATCGGCCCCGCCACCACTGCCGTGCTCGTGAATAAGAAGTTCAGAGCCGCCGATCTGCCCATCACGATCATTGATCTCGCGGTGCGCGGTTTCGTCACCATCGACGTGGATATGAAGGGGAACTGGACCTTCCAGCCCACCGGCACCGAGGCGAACGTAAAAAACCGGCACGAGAAGCAGGTGCTCGCCGCGATCACCGCGCGCGGGAAACAACCGACCACGATCAAGGACCTGCCGAAATCGGCGAGGCGGAAACTGTACAACGAACAACGCAAGGTCCTGCGGGATGCCACCTCCACGGGGCTGTTCGTGAAGGGGGCCCCGAAGGCCCAGGCACGCCGGGGCGCTGCCGCGTTCGGATTCATGGGGCTCTCGTTGTTCACCGTGGCCCTCGGCTTCCGGGTGGGGCTGGGCTGGCTCGGACTCGCGCCCGTCGGGATCGGACTCGGACTGCTGGTCACCCGCACGCACGTGCCCGTGCGCACCGCGAAAGGGCACGCCCTCTACGTCCAGGCGATGGGCTTTCGCACCTACCTCGCCACCGCGGAGGCGAACCAACTCAAATTCGAGGCCGGGCGCGACATCTTCTCCGAATACCTGCCCTACGCGATCGCCTTCGGGGTGGAGGAGCGGTGGAAGGGCCTCTTCGACGATCTCATCGCCCGCGGGGAGTGGACCATCACCCCCTCGTGGCACCGCGGGTCGACCATTTCCGATGGCAGGATGCGCCTGGGCACGAAGCACGGGATGCGGTCGGAGATGCGCGGCCTCGCCCGCTCGACGTCCCGCAGCGTGAGGTCCGCAGCGCCGGCGAGCACCGGTTCCAGCGGCGGATCCGGGTTCTCCTCAAGTAGCAGCAGTTCCGCCGGCGGCGGGGTCGGCGGCGGCGGAGGGGGCCGGTGGTGAACATGTACGACGACGAACGGCCCCCCACCCGATCCGAGCGGCGGCGCAGACTCATCGCGAGCATCGTCGCGATCATCGCCGTGCTCGCGCTGATCATCATGTCGGTCGCCCCCGCCTTCGCCCTGGGCGAGGAGCAGCGGTTCAACCACTATTGGGTCGACGCGACCGCGCACAGCGACGGCTCCATCGACGTCGAGATCGACCTGGAATTCGAGTTCGGCTCCGAGGAGAGCCACGGGGTCTACCTCACCTACCTCACCCGCCAACGCATCGAAGGCGACCCCGACCACTACCGCGTGCTGGAATACACCGACATCGACGCCTCCAGCCCCACCGCGCCCGACGACGTCCGGGTGGAGACCAACGACGACGGCCTGGGCATCTACGTCGGCGATGAGGACGTGGAGATCACCGGCACCCACGCGTACACGATCACCTTCACCGTCAGCGGCGTGGTGAATTCCGGGGCCGGCGCGGCCGGGGAAGACGAGATCTACTGGAACATCATCGGCACGGGTTACGAGCAACACATCGACGACGTGCAGGTCACCCTCCGCGGCCCCGACACCGCGACCGAGGCCGCCTGCTGGTACGGCGACTTCGGCTCCGATGCCACCTGCACGGAAATGGAGGAGGGCGCGAACAAAGTCGTCTTCACCCAAACCTTCCTCCAGCCCGGGGAGGGGCTCACCCTCGCCACTGCGTATGAGGGCGGCACCTTCAACGACGCCCGGCCGATCCTCGTGGAGCGGGCCACCTTCACCAGCGTCATGGGCGGGCCCGCGATCGCCATCGCCGCCGGGATCCTCACCGTGCTCGCCGTGCTCCTCATCCCGCGCGGGATTTCCCACCTGCGCCGCGACGAGCAGTTCGCCGGGATCACCCCCGGCCTCATCCCCGGCGCAGGAACACCCGCACCGATCACCCGCGCACCAGTGAGGACCGATCCGGCGGTCCGCTTC
>JAJYRV010000434.1 GCA_021793935.1 Actinomycetes bacterium
GTGGTGTCGCGGTCATCAAGGCCGGTGCGGCTACCGAGGTTGAACTCAAGGAACGCAAGCACCGCATTGAGGACGCCGTCCGCAACGCGAAGGCTGCCGTTGAAGAGGGCATCGTCGCCGGGGGTGGGGTTTCCCTGCTCCAGGCCACCAAGGACGCGTTCGAGAGCCTCGAACTCGAGGACGACGAAGCAACGGGTGCGCGGATCGTTCGCGTTGCCGTTGACGCCCCGCTGAAGCAGATCGCTGAAAACGCTGGTCTCGAAGGCGGAGTTGTCGTGGAGAAGGTACGCCACCTCGAAACGAACTACGGCCTCAACGCCGCCACCGGTGAATACGAGGACCTCCTCGCTGCCGGTGTGAACGACCCGGTGAAGGTCACCCGTTCGGCGCTGCAGAACGCCGCCTCGATCGCGGGTCTGTTCCTCACCACCGAGGCCATCGTGGCTGACAAGCCCGAACCGCCGGCCCCCGCAATGGGCGGCGGCGAACCCGACATGGGCGGCATGGGCTTCTAAGCCCGGCCTTCCCTGATCGGAAGACACGCAAACGCCCGGCTGGGGAACCAGCCGGGCGTTTGCTGTCCCTGGCGCGGATTTTGGCCAAACCTGGCATGATACGTAGGTATGGCAGTGAAAGTTAATGTGCGGTACTTTGCAGCGGCAGCGGACGCGGCCGGGCGGGACGAGGAGTCGCTGGATTTCAGCGCCGGAAAAACGATCGAAGACCTGCGCACCGAGCTCAGTGATCGGCACGGCGGGGAAACCGCCCGTGTGCTTGGTCTGTGTAGTTTTCTGCTCGATGGGCAGGTCGTGGAGCCGGGCACGGCGCTCCCGTCGACCGAGAGCGTCCGGGTTGATGTGCTGCCGCCATTCGCTGGCGGGTAGGCGGGCCGCTGTTACAGCGAGAGGATATCTTCCGGTTCGTTGTTCGTGCCCTTGCCCGTAAGGGAATTGGAGAGGTACGGCAGCACTTTGCGTGGGATGTCGGAAGAACCCGCGATGAGCCACTTACTCACCGATTCCGCGGGGGAGTAGTCTTTCCCGTCCTTGCGGATCGCCTGACCGCCGACCTCAGAGAGGATCAACGACCCCGGCGCGTGATCCCAGGGCATCACGTGCTTGTAGACGACGAAGTCCGCTCGACCCATCGCTACGTTCGGGTAATCGACGCCGCAGCACCACCACGCAGAATGCAGCCGCGAGAGCGGCTTGAACTTCTCCTTCTTGAGTGACTTCCGGCTCGTCACCCCGCGCCAGGAGGCAACGTCCTCGTCAATCTCACGGGTCTTCAGCCGCGTACTGTTTCGATACGCGCCCGCCCCCTTCTCGGCGGTGAACGCGACACCGTGGCCGGGCTGCCAAATCCAGGAGCGAACGGGTGCGCCTTGGCGCAGTTCGGCAACCATGACGGCGAAGTCCTGGGATCCGTTGACGAAGTTCGCCGTGCCGTCGACGGGATCGACGGTGAAGGAGTGCTCAGCACTGTAGAACCGCTCGATGAGGCCGGGATCCGTAGCGCTTGCTTCCTCGCCCAGGATGACGGCATCGGGGAACGCGGACCGAAGCTCGGCGGTGATAAGCGCCTCGGCGTCAGTATCCGCCACGGTTACGAGATCACCAGGTTTTTTCTCCTGAACCTCGTTATCGGCCAGCGAGCGCCAGCGGGGAAGGATCGCCGTATCGGCGGCGTGTTTCATCAGATCAAGTACATCGTGATTATCCACGGTTCGAACCTAGCCCACTTTTGCGTTCTTCACATCCTCGCGGGGTGTCAGCCACCTATCGCCGACATCGGTCGGTCGGGTTGCAGGAAGCCCGGATCGTTGATTCCGTGCCCCGGAAGCTTGCCGGCAATCGATTTGTGAAGAAGCTCGGCGATATCATCATCACTCCCGCCGGAGCGGAGCACACCGAGCAGGTCGGACTCCGTGCGGGCGAACAGACAGTTGCGAATCTGGCCGTCCGCGGTGAGTCGCACGCGGTCACACGCTCCGCAGAAGGGGCGGGTGACCGAACGGATCACGCCGACGGTGGCGGGGCCGCCGTTGATGAGGAACTTCTCGGCGGGTGCTGCGCCGCGGCCAGGGGCTTCGGTGAGTTCGAACGCTTCTGAGAGCCGTTCGAGGATCTCTTCGCCGGTGACCATCTTCTCGCGGGACCAAATATGACCGGCGTCGAGGGGCATCTGCTCGATGAACCGCATCTCGCCGTCGACCGAGAGGGCGAAGTTCACGAGGTCAACGAGTTCGTCCTCATTCACGCCGCGCATCGCTACGGCATTGAACTTCAGCGGGCGGAAACCTGCCTCAACGGCCGCGTCGATCCCGGCGAAGGTGTCTTTCATCCGGTCCCTGCGGGTGAGGGAGGAGAACGTGTCGGACTTGAGGGTATCGAGGGAGATGTTCACCCGCGCAAGCCCTGCTTCTTTCAGGCGGGGGGCGAGTTTCGGCAACCGCAGGGCGTTCGTCGTCATGGAGACTTCTAGCGGCCCCTCCTCGCCTTCGATGGCGGCGATACGGTGGACGACGTCGACGACGTCGGGCCGCAGGAGCGGTTCGCCGCCGGTCAGGCGGACTTCGATGATTCCCAGCGCTGCGGCAACCTCGGTGGTGCGGACGAGCTCGTCGGTGGTGAGAATATTGGCTCTCGCCATCCACTCCACGCCTTAGATCGGAA
>JAJYRV010000435.1 GCA_021793935.1 Actinomycetes bacterium
GCGCGGGGCGATCCACCTCGACGAGCGGGGGCGGGTCGTTCTCGACCCGTCCATGACGGAAGCCGCAGACGCGGACCGCGAGCGGCCCACGGGGGAGCGGCTCGTCGTCCAGAAACATTGGCAGACGGCGCAGGAGGTCGAGATCCCGATGGGGTCGGGATCGCATGGTGGCGGCGATGATATCTTGCTCGCTGATATTTTTCGGGGTCCCCGTGAGGACCCGCTGGGGCGCCCAGCCGGTTACCTCGACGGCGTCAAGGCGGTTGCGGTCGGGATCGCCGCGAACCGGTCCATCGCGAACGATTCGATCGTGAGGATCTCGGAGCTTTCGCTCGGGGTCGACCTCAGCTGATCAGATCCGCTATCTGCCCGTCGGAAAGGCGGCCGTCAGCGATCACGGCTGTGATCTGGCGCCGCAGCGTCTCCCCCGGGGCGATCGTGACGGGATCCTCCCAGGCGAGGGCTGCTCCGATTCCGGGGTAGCCCCTCGCGCGGACGAACCACGGATCGGTGTTCTGCGCCAGAACCACGGTGAACGGGCCCTTCTCCGTATCTGCCGTCCATGCGAGCCAGGGAGCCTTCGTGCCGTGAACAGCCTCCTCGGATCGATCCGTGCGGGTCCGGACGTCGATGTTCGTGCAGGGCGGGAACCGCCAGAAGAAGCCTCCATATCCCCCGCCCGGACGCCCGTTGCTACCCGGGCTCCCCAGCTCCAGGGGGTGGGACCGGGCGTTCACGAGGGCGAATCCGAACTGCATCCGCCAAGCAGAGTCGTTCAGCCCTTCGGCCGCCACCGTCCGGACTTCGCGCGCGAGGGCGTTGCCGCCGGGCCCGAGCCAGGTGAGTTCCGCGGTGAAGTGGCCTGGCCCCCGCGTACGGAAGCCATCGTGGCGAATCCTGCCGTGATCGGCCAACCATTGATAACCCTCCTGCCGCACGTAGGTCCGCCCGCCCCACAGGTTCGCGCCAGAAACGTCCTGCACCGCCACGCCGACCCCGGCATGCCACGTGTGGTCGGCGGGCGCAGTGTCGGTTACCGTGAGCCCGCCCAGCGTCCGAACGGAATGCAGGTGCGGGCGCGGGCTATCAAGTGCGCTCATCCCGCCGCCGTCCTGGTACTCGGCCACCGTTTCTTCGTCCAGCCGCACCTCCGCCAGCACCTGAGGACGACCGGCCCACGGAGCGCCCAACGCGGTGAACGTTCGACGTTCAGTCGCGACGCGTTCACACCACTGCTCGACCTCGGTGACGACGGGGTGCAGACCATTCTCATCACTGCGCCATTCGACGAACTCCCGCGCGATCTCCCGCGGGGCAGGGGCCACGCGCACCGCCTCGAGCACGCTCATGAACCCGCCGCTGGCGCTGATCGGACTGAGGAGTTCTACCCGTGGATCGCGGACGTGGTCGATGAGGTTGTCCAGCAGCGACCTGCGATCGCACCGCTCGATACGCTCCTCGTCGCCGGAGGTGATCGTTAAGACGTCCTCAGTGTAGGAAAACGTGATGTGACCCCTGGTCCCGGTGACGATGATCCGCGGCGGGGTCTGCCTCGCGGCGCACAGCGTCAACCCCAACCCGATGTGTGTTCCTCGCTTCGTGATGATCCGAACCGAGGAGGTGTCGTCCGCCTCGATATCATGCGCGCGAAACAGTTCCGGCTCGATGACGGCGATATCGCCCGCGTGGGTGGAACGGTCGATTCGAAGGGCCGTTGCCACCGCGTGTGCGAGCGGGTTGGTGACGACGCCATCGACAACCGGCTCTCCGGCAAGGCTCCGCCGCCCCGCCCACGGCGCGCGCTCGTAGTAACTGGTGGCTCGGAGCCACGTGCCGACGGCTCCGATCCCGACGAGATCTCCGATCTCACCGTTCGAAACGATCGCGTCAATGCGATCGAAGGCGTCTGAGCCGAAGGTCTGGAAGCCGACCTGACAGGCCATCCCGGTCTCGAGCGAGACCGCCTGCATCTTTTCGAAGGCCGATAGGGTCGCTGCGGGCGGCTTCTCTACCAAGACGTGTACGCCCCGCTCCATCGCTGCGACGGCGTGGGGCGCATGCGTGGGTATCGGCGTGGCAATGACGAGAATATCCAGTTCGACCTGCTCGAGCATGCGCTCGACGTCGGTGAAATAAGGGGTCGATTCCAGGGTCGAGGTCAGGTCGGCGCCGAGGCGAGGTTCAAGGGTGGCGAGCTCGCGCTGGGGCCGGTGGTCAGCGATGGCGACGAGATCGACCGCGCCGGCGGCGATCAGTGGCTCAAGGGCTCGCAAATGAACCGAGCCGTATCCAAAGATTCCGGTAACCGCTATCCGAATCACTTTTTGGGGTGGCGTACTCATGAAGGAAATGCTACCGTCAATCATGCTGTAAGCGTTTCCGCAACCTCGGGCGATGTCAAGTCAGCCGAGAGATCGGACGCAACCCTCAACCCTCTCGCGCAGGAGCGAACCGGGGATTGATGCGCATCGACGAAGATCCACAAGGAGTTGAAATGAACCGTGACCGCCTTGAGGCGAGGGCCGGGTCCTCTTGGGAGGTGACCCGTGTCTGCCGTAGCCGAACTTTCTCAGCTTCGTAAGCAGCGGGCGGGAAAAGGCTCGACGAATAAGCGCGACGGTCGGGCGGCGATATTCTTCTTGGCGCCCTGGTTCATCGGGC
>JAJYRV010000436.1 GCA_021793935.1 Actinomycetes bacterium
CTGCCGCGGGTGCTCGCTGATGGCGCAGGTGGTCCGCGCCGCAGGAGCCGTGGTGTGGCGGGTGCGCCGAGAGCGGTTGGAGGTCCTGCTCATCCACCGCCCGAGTTACGACGACTGGTCCTGGCCCAAGGGCAAGCCGCACAAACGTGAACCCCTGCCCGCCTGCGCCATCCGGGAGGTCAAAGAGGAAACCGGTGTGGAGGTCGTGCTCGGGGTGCCGCTGCCGAACGTGAAATACCGGCTCGCGAACGGGAAACGGAAAATCAACTCCTACTGGGCCGCCCAACCGGCCGCGAGCGAGGAGCCCGTGGCGGCCCGAGCCGAGGTCGAACCTGCGCCCCCGAGTGAAGTCGATGAGGCGGTCTGGGTGGACGCGGTCAAAGCCCTGACGATGCTGACCCGCCGCGGCGACCGGAAGCCCCTCAAAGGTCTCCTTGACCTGTATGCCGACGGCGAGTTGGCCACCTGGGCGGTGCTCCTCACCCGGCACGGCACGGCGAAGAAACGTTCCGCCTGGCAGGGAGGTGAGGCCTCCCGGCCGCTCACGCCCGCGGGTGAGGAGCAGGCCCGCGCGCTCGTCCCCCTGTTCGCCGCGTTCGGTGCCCACCGCGTGCTCACCTCCCCGTGGGCCCGCTGCGAGGCGACCATCGCCCCGTTCGCCGCGGCGGCGGGAGTGCGGATCGAGACCTTCTCCTGCCTCACCGAGCAGGGCGCCAGCCAGGATCCGAAAGCGGCCAAGAAGCTTCTTGACGGCACCCTGAAGTCACCGGGCAACGCGATCGTGTGTACCCACCGCCCGGTGCTACCGATCGCGCTGGCCGCGGCGAGGAAGCGCGCCCCGGACCGCGTTGAGGAGACGTTCCCGGCAGCTGATCCCCACCTTCGCACCGGGCAGGTGCTCGTGCTGCACGTGGCCGCCAGGCCCGGAAAGGGCCCCCGGATCGTCGCCTCGGAGATGCACCGGCCCCGGCGCTAGGGCCACCACCTCCAGAGAGTTCCCTGCGAGTTCACCTGCTGTTCACCCGCGCGTACACGAGTGGTTAAACCCGTTGCCTACTGTGAGGGGCGTGGTCAAAAGGCCACGGCAACGAACAGATAGGGAAGACTACTGTGAGCATTGCTCCGATTCGCCGGCTCGGCGCCCTCGCGGCCGCCGCCGGGCTCGCCTCGATAGCCGCCTGCGGCCCGGCAAACAACGGCGGGCAGACGACGGCGGACGCTGCGACTGACACCGCGGACGCTGCAACCGACACCGCGGACGGCGCGGAACTCAGCGGCCAGATCGCGGGCTCGGGCGCCTCCTCCCAGGAGAACGCCGCACTCGCCTGGATCGCCGGGTTCACTGAACGCACCGACGTCACGGTCACCTACGACCCGACGGGCTCGGGCACGGGACGTGAACAGTTCCTCAACGGCACGGTCGAGTTCGCCGGTTCGGACTCGCCACTGGATGAGGACGAACGTGCCGCCGCCACCGAGCGTTGCTTCGGCTCCGAAGCGCTCGAGCTCCCCTTGTACATCTCGCCCATCGCGGTCGTGTACAACCTCGACCTCGACACCGAACACCTCAACCTCGAGGGGGAAACGATCGCGAAGATCTTCGCCGGCGAGATCACTAACTGGTCGGACCCGGAGATCGCCGAGGCGAACCCCGGAGTGGAACTTCCCGACCTCGAGATCATCCCGGTGAACCGCTCCGACAAATCGGGCACCACCGGCAACTTCACCGAATACCTCGACGCCGTCGCCCCCGAGGTGTGGACCCACGGCAGCGTCGAAGAATGGCCGATCTCCGGCACCCAGTCGGGCGGGCAAACCTCTGGGATGATCGACGTCGTCACGAGCGCCGAAGGGGCGATCGGGTACGCCGATGCCTCGCGCGTGGGTGACCTGGGCACCGTCGCCGTCGGCGTGGGCGATGATTTCGTGCCGTATTCCGCTGAGGCCGCGGCAAAGGTCGTCGACTCCTCACCGGGCACGGAAGACGCGACCGATCTGCGGCTCACCATCGACCTCGCTCGCGACGTCGAAGGCTCCTACCCGATCGTGCTCATCTCCTACCTCCTCGCCTGCGGGGTGTATGACGACGACGCCGCCGCCGCGAACGTCGCCGCCTACCTGGAGTACGTCGCGAGTGAGGAGGGCCAGGAGCGCGCCGCCCAACCCGACGTCGCCGGCTCGGCGCCGATCTCCGCGGAACTGCGGGAGAGGGTCACGGCGGCGATCGAGACGATCGACGCTGAGTAGCACGACGAAGGACTTCCCATGAGCGTCGCACCACCCCTTCGCCGGCCCACCCGCCGTGTTCCCACCGGGCAGCCTCCCGGCGAGCCCCTCGCCCTCACCGGGAACCGGCGCGGAGCGCTGGGGAACCGCATCTTCGCGGGGATATCCACCGGCGCCGCGATCGTCATCCTCATCGTGCTGGCCGCGGTCGCGGGGTTCTTGCTCGTGCGCGCGTGGCCCGCGCTCACGGTGCCCGTCGATGAGATCGCGGTGGCGACCGGTGGGAAGTCCTTCTGGGCCTACGTCGCCCCGCTCGCGTTCGGGACGGTCCTCGCCTCCATCATCGCGCTCGCCGTCGCCGTGCCGTTAAGCATCGGGGTGGCGCTGTTCATCTCGCACTACGCACCCCGCCGACTCGCCCAGGGGCTG
>JAJYRV010000437.1 GCA_021793935.1 Actinomycetes bacterium
GCGACGGTGAAGAGGGCGACGGCGGCGTCCAGGTCGGCGTCCGCCCGCGCGGCGCCGGGCCCCGGGCTGAGTGCCTTCTGCTGCCACGTCTTCGCCACGCCAGCGGCGTCCCAGATCCGCCAGAGAACCATGTCGACCCCGAGCCCCTCGAGCACCGCGCTGCGGCCTGCGGCGAGCATCCGCGCGATCCGGTGCAGGCCGGGATGGTTGCCGGCCACTTCCCGGAGCTCCTCCTCCTGCAGCGCGGCGAGGAGCAGGTCCGCCGAGGACCGGCTCGGGTCGTGCTGGCGAAGGGTGCGGCGCATGCGGCGCAGCGCGAGCGCATCGATCCCGCCGAAGGCGCTCATGAGCAGCTCGCTCGCGTGGGTGATCTCCGCCCCGGCGGCGCTCGTGGCGACGTCCAACGCGACGAGCAGGGCCCGCACGACGGGTTCCTCACGCAGGGGCACCTCCGCCCCGGCGACCTTCACCGGCACCCCCGCATGGGCGAGCGCGCGGCGCAGCCGGGTGAGCTGGTGGTGTCCGCGCACGACGACGGCGATGTCCGACCAGGGCACGTCGTCGAAGAGGTGGAGCTCGCGCAGCCTCCGCGCGATGAACGCTGCTTCCTGCGATCCTGAGGGAAGCAGGACGCACTGCACGCCCCCCTCTCCCTCGTCACCGGCCGCGGTGGCTCGGCGCCGGGACGCCCCAATGAGCGGGGGTAGTTCCTCGGCAAGTTCCGAGAGCCCCTGCCACAGGCGGGGAGCCATCGTCACCGAGTCCAACACGTGCAGCTGCGCGCCGAAGGCGCCGTCCTGCGACCCCTCGGGCAAGGTGGCGGTGTGGGTAAGAGCGGGCAGCCCGCCGCGGAACCCCTGCACGCCGGTGTCCGGGTTGGAGGTGAGGAGCAGCCTCGCCCCGCGCCGCGCGAGTTCCCCGAGCAGACGGCTGGTCGCGAGCGTCGCGTCCTGGTAGTCATCGTGCACGAGCGCGTCGAATGCGCTGAGTTCGGGATGGTTGACGATCTCGGCGGCAGCGCGGTCAAGGATCGTGGCGGCGTCGTACCGCGCGCCCCGGTCCGGGGTAACCTCCCCCAGGATCGTGACGGCGGTGTATTCGGTGAGGAGCCGGCCCGCCGCGATCCACTCGGGGCGTTCCTCGCGCACACCTTGCTCGGCGAGCGCGGGGCCATCGAGCCCGGCTTCCGCCGCCCGCATGAGCAGATCCCGCAGTTCGTCGCGGAAGGCCCGCATCGACAGCACCTGCGGGGTGATCTCCGGGGGCCAGCCCGGACCCACGCCGTCGGCGAGGTGGCCCGCGATGAGTTCGGCGAGAATCTGATCCTGCTCCGGCCCGGTGATGAGTGTGGGGGTGGGTTCGCCCCGGCCGCTCGCGCCCTGACGCAGGAGCCCGAAGGCGAGTGAAGCAGGGGTGCGCACGAGCAACTGCCCCGTGGTGCCCCCGAATTTGTGGGCGATGATGTTCTGCAGGGCCGCCGCTCGCTGCCGCGTGGGGGTGAGGAACACGGCGCGGCGCGGACCGTGGGTGCGCACGTAATCCACGAAGGCGTTCACCGCGAACGTCGTTTTTCCCGATTGCGGCGCGCCAATGACGAGGTGGTGCGCACTCCCCGCGGGCCAGCCGGCCCCTGGTGGGCAGGTGAACGGTTCTACAGCCATGTCCCCATCTCAGCACGGGCCACTGACGTTACGGGTACACCCAACCGTTCGGTTCACAGCCGTCCATACGGATCGACTGCTGGGCCATCACCGGGGCGAGTTCCCCCTTCTGGGTGCAGGTTTCGTGGCCGTACCCCAGCAGGTGACCCACCTCGTGGTTGATGAGGTAGCGGCGGTAGGTGAGCATATCGCCGTCGGCGTCCAGAACGGCGTCTGCGCCGTTGACCCACCGTTCGGCGTTGATCATCGCCCGGCCGTTCGTGCCGCAGGACCAGCGCCCGCCGGTTTCCAACGGCGCGCACTTGTCATCGACCGTGCCGGGGCTGGCGAGGATGACCCGCAGATCGGGATCCTTATCGGTCCGGGCGAACGTGACGGCGCCGTCCTTCGCCCACGACTTCTTGTCGTTGAGGGTCTTCATCACGAACGTGGAGAACTCCTCCACCGACACCGGCAGTCCGTCTTCGACTTCGACGCTCACCCGGTAGGTCGTCTGCCCCTTGGGTGCTTTCTCCTTCCCGGACTTCACCAGGAATTCCCCGCCCAGCGATGCGGGCACCTTCGTATCGGTGATCCCCCCGGGCACGGGGTCGGGGGTGGGGGCGGGCGGTTCGTTCTCCGGCACCCGCGTGGGGTCCTGCTCGGCGGCGCGCGGCGCCCGGGTGACGTCCGAGCGCTGCGGCTCCTCGTCGTCGGAAGACTCCTTCCCCACTTCTTCCCGCACGTGCCCGCGAGCGGCAGCCGCCTCGGTGGGCCGCTCGGCCCCTTCGGCGGGCGAAGACGTGAGCGGGGTCGGCACGGGTTCGGCGAGGATGCCCGAGGCAGCAACAATCGTGCCCATCATGATGGTGAGCACCATTAGAAGCCCGAGCAGCCGTTTGCGCATAGAACCCATTGTTGACCCTCGGGTCGCCCGAGTCCAAAGTAAGGTGGCAAAATATGATCGTTGCAACACCCGAAAGATAAGGTGCAGACGTGCAAATCGGAA
>JAJYRV010000438.1 GCA_021793935.1 Actinomycetes bacterium
ATCTCAGTTTCACCGTCGCCCGGGAAAAGTCGTCGCTGAGCGGGGTGGTGACGTGGAGGTCGTCCACGTGCACCGCGGGCATGCGGTTGAGGGTGACGTCTCGGAAGATCCCGGAGAAGCGGAAGAAATCTTGGTCCTCGAGCCAGGATCCGCTCGTCCACTTGAAGACCTGCGCGGCGAGTTTGTTCTCGCCGGGCACGACCGCGCCGGTGAGGTCGAACTCCGAGGGCGTGAAGGAGTCGGTGGCGTAGCCGATGTAGGTGCCGTTCAACCAGAGCGCGATCGCGCTCTCGGCGCCGTTGAAGGTGATCGTGAGGCGTTCGCCGGGGGCGAGGGGCTCGTCGTGGGTGAAGGTCGTGATGTAGCTCGCGACGGGATTGAACCGTTCCGGTATTTCCCCCGGCGCGATCTCGTCCACGCCGTCCCACGGGTATTGCGTGTTCGCGTACTGGGGGCGGTCGTAGCCGTGGAGTTGGATGTGGGCCGGGACGGGGATGTCGTCCCACTCGCTGGAGTCGAAGTCGGTGGCCTCGAACCCGGGAACGACGCCGGAGAAGTTCTTTGCGTAATGGAACTTCCAGATCCCGTTCAACGAGGTGATGAAGCTGCTGCGCGCGATCTCGGCCTCGGACCAGTCTTTGAAATACCGGTGGCTCGAATGCGCAGGCAGTCGATTCTCTGAGACGAAATCTGGCTCGCTGAGCCGAGACACATCGAAAACCACGTCGTTGCTCCTGTCACTATCTACCCAATATCCCCGCCACCATAACAACAAAAGCAACAGTTCCTCTCACCGGTGTTTGCGAAAATGTTGCTTTGCACAAATCTACGTGTCGAGCGCCTCGGGTGGGTACGTGATCCGCTCCCCTTCGACGCGGGCGAAGGAGGTGAGCGTATGCGGCTTCGCGCTCGTGGCAGAGAAGATGTCGCGCACGTTCGCCCCCCGAACGAGCAGGGCGTCGCCGATGAGGGATCGGTGGCATCGCCACGGCACCGCCTCGGCGCACATGATCGCGAGGTCATTGTGGTGGCCGCGGGCGAGCAGGTCATCGACCGCCGCGTTGAATTCCTCGGTGAGCATGTGATCCGCGTAGCCCTGGAACGAGGCGTTCCGCCAGGCGCCATTGGGGCTGTCTTTGCGGCGGTGGCGCAGGCCGCCGAGCTCCTTCACGTGACGGTAGGTGATTCCGGCGTTGCGAAGGCTGGCGGCAAGAGCATCGGATCCGAACTGCGGATTCCTGCGGGATCTGGGGATCGTCCGGACGTCGACGAGGCGCCGCACCCCGTGCGCGTTGAGGATGTCGATGAACTCCTCGATCGGGTGGGTCGAGTGCCCGATGGTGAAAATAGTTGACGGGGTAGCCATACCTCACGGTACAACTACCCCGCCGAGCGCGGGCGCCTCAATGGCTGAGGTCAGCGCTTACACCTCACGCGGAACCGTGTGCGGTTCCGGCGCTTCCGCGTCGTACTTCTTGCGCAGGAGCGCGCCGAGGTTCTCATCGACGTTCGTCCAGTACTGGAAGAAGCGTTCGCGAATCTCCGCGATGGTGATGGCGTTCGCCTGCCCGAGGAGCGTTTCGTGGAACTCCTCGCGGATCTCGTCGGTGAACACCTCGCGGTACAGGATGCCGGGCTGACCGAAGTCGTCGTCATCCTTGCGCAGGGTGTACGCCGAGCGAACGAGCTCGCCGTCGGCCTCCCACGTCGCCTCCGCCCCCGCGGCCGGGTCGACGGCCGGTCCACCAGCGGCGCCGAACGAGTTCGGGTGGTAGACCCGCTGCGATGCCGGCGGGAAGTGGTACTGCATGTGACCTTGGTGCATGTAGTTGTGCGCTTCGGAGGCACGCGGGGCGTTGACCGGGAGCTGGTTGAAGTTCGAGCCCACCCGGTAGCGGTGCGCGTCGGGGTAGGAGAACACCCGAGCCATGAGCATCTTGTCCGGGGAGATCCCGGTGCCCGGAACGGTGTTACCCGGGGAGAACGCCGCCTGCTCGATCTCCGCGAAGAAGTTCTCCGGGTTGCGGTTGAGGGTGAAGGTTCCCACCTTGATGCGGGGGTAATCCGCCTTCGGCCAGGTCTTGGTGAGGTCGAAGGGGTTGTACCGGTAGGTCTTCGCGTCCTCATACGGCATGATCTGCACGTAGACGTCCCACTTGGGGAAGTTACCTGCGGCGATGGCCTCGAACAGGTCGCGGCGGTGGAAGTCAGCGTCGTCCCCGGCGATCTTGGCGGCCTCGTCATTAGAGAGCGTCTCCACCCCCTGCTGGGAGAGGAAGTGCCACTTCACCCAGAACTGCTCGCCCTCGGCGTTGAACCAGGAGTAGGTGTGCGAGCCGTAGCCGTTCATCTCCCGCCAGCTGCGCGGGAGCCCGCGGTTGCCCATGAGGTAGGTGACCTGGTGGGCGGATTCGGGCGAGAGGGTCCAGAAGTCCCACTGCATGTCCGCATCGCGCAGCCCGGAGTCGCCGAGGCGCTTCTGGGAGTGGATGAAGTCCGGGAACTTGATGCCGTCCCGGATGAAGAAGGTCGGGGTGTTGTTGCCGACCATGTCGAAGTTGCCTTCGGTGGTGTAGAACCGCAGCGAGAATCCGCGCACGTCGCGCCAGGTATCCGGGGATCCCTGCTCCCCGGCAACGGTGGAGAAG
>JAJYRV010000439.1 GCA_021793935.1 Actinomycetes bacterium
GTGCCCCCGAACTGGGTGCCGAAGTAGTTCGTCGTGAACGGGGTCTTCGCCAGTTTGATGCGCGCGACCCGAAAGTCTGCGCTGATGTGCTGGATCCGCGCCCCGGTGAACAGGAACGGCGGCCAGATATTCATGCCCCAGCGCATCGCGCGGGCGCTGCCGAGGAGCTTCTTGATTGACCCAACGCGTTGCGACATGGATCGAAGATATCCCGCCCGGGCAGGAAACGCAGAATCGCCGCGGTCCGAAGAGACCCGCATAGGCTGGTACGACCCGGCGGCGACGAGCAGAACAGGAGTGACATGACGATCCGGATCGCGGTCATCGGCATCGGCGCGCGGGCGCACATCGCCCAACACGCCCGTGCCCACGGCGGAGAGATCGTTGCGGCGGTTGACCCCGACCCCACCCGGGAGGGAGCGGCCCGGGATCTGTTCGGCGAGGACATCCGCTGGCACGCGCAGGCCGCGGACCTCGACCCGAGCGCGATCGACGCCGCGTTCCTCACCTGCCCGGACCACACCCACGCGCAGGTGGCGATCCCGCTCCTGCGCGCCGGAGTGGGCGTGTTCGTGGAGAAACCGCTCGACATCACCACCGCGGCGGCCGACGCCGTGCTCGAGGCGGCGTTTTCCGGCGGCGGGAAACTCTACATCGGGCACAACATGCGCCACATGGCACTCGTGCGGGGGCTGAAACAGGTGATCGACCGGGGCGAGATCGGGGAGGTGAAGGCGATCTGGTGCCGCCACTTCGTGGGCCACGGGGGTGATTACTACTTCAAGGACTGGCACGCCAAACGCGAAAAGACCGGCGGGTTGCTCCTGCAGAAGGGTGCCCACGACATCGACGTCATGCACTACCTCGCCGGCGGTTACACCGCCCGCGTCGCCGGTATGGGGCAACTCGGGGTGTACAACCAGATCGCCCACCGGCGGGACAATTCCGACCGGCGGATGCGGCAATGGTTCTCCCTGGCGAACTGGCCGCCCCTCTCCCAACGCGACCTCAACCCGGTCATCGACGTAGAAGACCTCTCGGCGGCGCTGCTGCAGTTCGACAACGGCGTGCAGGCGACCTACTCCCAGTGCCACTACACCCCCGACTACTGGCGGAACTACACGGTCATCGGCACCGCCGGGCGGGTGGAGAACTTCGGCGACGGCGCGGGCGGGGTGATCCGGGTTTGGAACCAGCGCGGGGGCTACCGCCCCAGCGGCGACGCCGAGTACCCCATCGGCGGTGACGACGCCGGGCACCACGAGGCGGACGTCCTCACCGTCGGGGAGTTCTGCCAGTTCCTCACCGACGACGCCCCCACGGAGACCTCGCCCGTTGCCGCGAGATACGCCGTCGCCGCAGCCGCGGAAGCCACCGCCTCGCTTCGGGCGGGATCGACCCCGCGGGACGTGCCACCGCTGCGAGCGGAGCTCGCCGACTACTTCGCCCGCGGGCAGCAACGATCAGGCGCGTGAGGCCGCCCCGACCGGCAGGATCTCACCGCGGGCATCCCGGAGCCCGAACCCGGCGGCGCGGTCGGTCGCGATGTGCACGAGCCAGGCGAAGCCGATCAGCGCGGCAGCGAAGAAGCCGCCGGCGAATGCGCCGGTGAGCACGAACACCACGAGGCCCACCGCGACCAGCGCGAGCGGCCCGGCAAGCATGTGCAGATAGTTGTAGAACCGCACCCGCTCGGGCTTGAGCCGCCCGGGCCCGGCGAACGCGCCGATGAGGGCGAGGTCGGGAAACGCCCCGGCCAGGACCGAGATGATGATCGCGGGCCCGCCCCAGCGGAGGCAGGCCCACACGAGGCCGGCCCAGCCGAGGAGGGCGAGGGCGGCCCACACGGGCCGGGGGAGTTGCATGGGCCCACCGTAGCGCCCGCACCGGGGTGCGGGGAAGGAATTTTCCGCCCGCGGCCGGGGTTGGACTGGACCCACCCCAGCGAGCGAGGAGAGTTGGATGCCCGTTGCCCTTCCACCCATGACCGTCCAAGCAGAGCGCCTCATCGACGACGGCGTGCACGAACTGAGCGGACTCACCGCCGCTGGCCTTCGCCGCGCGGCCGAGGCGGAGGCGGAATCTGGCCCCGGCCTCCTCGTCATCCACCCCGACCTCGCGCCGGTCTCGAGACTGGCGCCGCAGCTGAACCGGGAGGGGAAGGCGGGCTTCGTCGTCGCCGATATGACCGACGTCGATGCCTTCACCCCGATTCCCGAGGCGGCGCTCCCGGCCTCGCGGGTGTACCGCCTCGAGGGGATCTCCCGCGGGGACGAACTGCTCAACTGGACCCCGAACGAGGCGCTCCCGAAGATCCTGCAGGAGGGTCGCACGCCGCTGACGGCGAGCGAAGGGGTGTTCCTGCTCCTGCAGCGCCCCGACCTGCTCGAACGGGGGCGCTGCTTCATGACGATCGGCTCCCGCCTGCGCAAACAATCCGGCGCCCTCGATGCCCGCACCCCGGCGCTGTGGATCAGCAACGGCACCGGCCGGGACGGGCGAGAGAACAGAAGCGCCCCGAAGCTCGGCTGGTGCTGGGCGGGCAACCGCCACACCTGGCTGGGAATCGCCTCCGCCGAGGCCCGCGCGCCGCTTGCCTGAGGTGATCGGACTCACGCCGATTCCGTCGCCCGCACCGGCGAGGAGTA
>JAJYRV010000440.1 GCA_021793935.1 Actinomycetes bacterium
CGGTGCCCGCTGGGCGCTTCAATGGAACAATCCCAAACTCCACACCCCCGAGCGTCGCAAGACCTGGCTCGCGTGTGAGGACCACAAGGAGACGCTCGCGGGGTTCCTTTCCGCCCGTTCCTTCCTCGTGGAGACGATCCCGGTTGAGGAGCTCCCAGCCTCGCCGTGAACGACCGCACCCGCCGTTGGCTCTCGTGGGCCGCTGTCGCCGTCATCGCCGCGATCGCCTGCGCGCTCCTGGGTCGATGGCAGTTTTCCCGCTACGAGACCAAGGCGAACAACGTCGCCCTCGTTCAGGAGAACTTCAACTCTGAGCCGGGGGTGTTAGGCGATCTCCTTGACGACGGCAGTTTCGATCCGGGGCGAGAGTGGACGCCGGTCTTAGTCACCGGGGAGTACGTCGGGCAACCGGTGATCCTCCCCCAGCGGGGAATTCCGGGGCAGGCCGGGGATCACGTGTTGTCGCTGTTCGTCACGGACGAGGAGACTCCGGAGACGCTCGTGATCGACCGCGGCTGGTACCCGGTGAACCAGGCACCCGCGGACCTCACCGCACCGCCCGGAACGGTCTCCGTGGTCGGCAGGGCCCGACCCGCAGAGCCGACCTCACCCCGCGGGGTCCGCGACCATCAGGTATTCGCCGTCGATGCCGCCCAGGTGCTCGAGGCACAGGATCCGCTTCAGACGCCGAACGTGCAGGCGAGCCTGTACCTCATGGCCGCCGAGGGGGAACCGGGGCAAGAGG
The DNA here is from genome assembly GCA_021793935.1 of Actinomycetes bacterium. The sequence goes on from JAJYRV010000440.1 coordinate 746, forward strand.
ACTTGGGGGCGTTCCCCGAACCGGCGGCAGACCTGGGGAATCATTTGTCGTATGCGTTCCAATGGTGGATCTTCTCCGCGGGGGCGTTCGTCGGGCTCGGCGTCGTCATCCGCCGGGACATCAAATCCGGGTCGGCCGCTCCCCCGCGGAAGCAGCGGGTGAGCCGGGACGCCGCGGAGGAGGATGCGCTCATCGAGGCGCAACTGTCAGGCGAGTGAGATGAGCTCCGCGTACCCCTCGTTCCAGAGGTCTTCATCCCCGTCGGGCAGGAGGAGCACCCGGTCAGGATCGAGCGCTTCGACGGCGCCCACGTCGTGGGTGACGAGGACGACCGCGCCGGTGAAGGTCGCGAGCGCGGAGAGGATCTCCCTGCGCGAGGCGGGGTCGAGGTTGTTCGTCGGCTCGTCGAGCAGGAGTACGTTCGCGCTGGAGACGACGAGGGTCGCGAGCGCGAGCCGGGTCTTTTCGCCCCCGGAGAGGACTCGCGCGGGTTTGTCCGCGTCCTCACCGGAGAACAGGAACGAACCAAGCACACTGCGTACCTGAGTGTCGGTGAGGTCCGGCGCGGAGCGGCGGAGGTTGTCCACGACGGTGGCGCCGAGGTCCAACGTGTCGTGTTCTTGGGCGTAATAGCCGATCTTCAAGCCGTGCCCGGGCAGCACCTCCCCTGCATCCGCCTCATCGACGCCGGCGAGCAATCGCAGCAAAGTCGTCTTCCCCGCGCCGTTGAGTCCGATCACCACGACCCGCGAGCCCCGGTCGATCGCGAGGTCGACCCCGGTGAACACTTCCAGCGAACCGTAGCTCTTTGAGAGTCCCTGCGCCTGCAAGGGGGTGCGCCCGCACGGCGCGGGGTCGGGGAAACGCAGCCGCGCAACCTTCTCCGCCTGCCGTTCCCCTTCCGTTTCGGAAAGCATCCGCTCCGCCCGGCGGGCCATGTTCTGGGCAGCGACCGCTTTCGTCGCCTTCGCCCGCATCTTGTCGGCTTGGGCGAGCAGAGCGGAAGCTTTCTTCTCCGCGTTCGCCCGCTCCCGGCGGCGCCGGCGTTCATCGGTTTCTCGTTGTTCGAGGTAGGCGTCCCAGCCAAGGTTGTACACGTCGAGCACCGATCGGTTCGCGTCCAGGTGGTACACCTTGTTGATCGAGGCGCGCAGCAGGTCCACGTCGTGGGAGATGATGATGAACCCGCCCGAGTAAGCGGCGAGGAAATCCCGCAGCCACGCGATGGAATCGGCGTCGAGGTGGTTAGTGGGTTCGTCCAGCAGCAAGGTGTCCGCGCCGGAGAATAGGATCCGGGCGAGTTCTACCCGGCGGCGCTGGCCACCGGAGAGCGTACCCAGGGGCTGGTCAAGAACAGTCGTGGGTAGGCCGAGGTTCGCGGTGATCTTCGCGGCCTCGGCGTCGGCTGCCCACCCGCCGAGGGCAGTGAACTCGGCGTCCAGGCGGGCGTAGCGATCCATCGCGCGGATCCGCTTGCCCTCGTGCTCACTTCCCATCTCGATCTCGGCGCGCTTGAGGCGGCGCCGGATCCCATCGAGGTCTCGCGCGGAAAGGACCCGCTCCCGGGCGCGTTGGTCGAGATCCCCCGACCGCGGATCCTGGGGGAGGTAGCCGATGCTGCCGGTGCGTTGCACGGTTCCCCGGGTCGGTTCCCCTTCTCCCGCGAGGACCTTCGTGAGCGTGGTCTTTCCGGCTCCATTGCGGCCAACGAGCCCGATCCGGTCGCCGGCGTCGACGCGGAACGAGGCTCCCGAGAGCAGGTCTCGGGCGCCAATGGTTATCCCAACATCGTGAGCAGTGATCACCCGGCTAGTGTAGGCGCGGGCCGCCGCTCGGAGGCGGTTCGGGGGCACTCTAGCATTGTTAGTTTCGGCACGGTGATCTCGCGGCTGCGGG
>JAJYRV010000441.1 GCA_021793935.1 Actinomycetes bacterium
TCTAGGCCGAGCACGAAGCCCACGAGCAGGCCTGTGAGCATCACCGGCATGAACACGGCGGGAGGCACGAGCATCCACGCGCCGATGGCGACGAGCACGACCGTCCCGATCGTGAGCGCGGACTTCATGATGACGTCGTCGAGCGTCATCCGCCCCGTCTGCGCACCGGTGGCCGAGGGGCCATAGTAGGACTGTTCAACCTGATTGAATTGGTCGACGCCGACCTGTTGACTTGCGTACGAGGATTCACCCAGTTGCACTCCGCCGCCGGAGCGAGCGAACTGGGGGTTCGACGTGAAGTAAGGGTTCGCCATTACGAGTTACTCCTTGATTTTGGTACCGAGGATATCGTAGTCGCAGAAGCTTAAGTTTTCCTGCATACCTGCGGTTGGGTCGTAGATCCATCCCCGCGTACTCAACTCTTGCGTTTTGCTCAACAGGCGTCGATCGGCGGATATTCCGGTGCTGCTGCGCCGCTGTTGAGGTGTGGGTGACCTCACCGAAGTTGAAAACTCCGCGTTCCTAGCATTAGCTAAGGGCGTAACCCGCGACGAAACGCACGTTAACGTCGTTTGCCATTGAGAGCGGACTGCCCTCACTTGCTGTGGGTTTGCCAGATTGTGCTGAATCCGCCATCTTTGATTATAAGTGGATTTTCACCCGCCCTTGAACGAAAGACCATCTCACCCCATGACCCATGACGTTCGCCACGGCCCGGTGGGCGTACGCGACGCTGCAGCGGAGGACGCAGAGTTCCTTCTTGACATGCTCATGGCGGAGGTCAACTGGGGGGTGGAGGATCCGGTGAGCCGGCGCCAACTCCTGCGAGATAAGGTGCTTTCGCACTACGTCGCCGGGTGGGGCCGGGAAGGCGATATTGGCCTCATCGCCGTCGACACCGGCGGTCCGAACGGACTGCAGATTCCCGTCGGCGCGGCGTGGCTGCGTTTCTTCGCCGAGAAGACCCCGGGCCACGCGTTCATCGACGAGACTGTTCCTGAACTCACGCTCGGCGTTACCGAGCCGCACCGCGATCGTGGAATCGAACTCGGCCTGATCCGTGCCCTAGCGGCGCGGGCGAAAGAGGCAGGGATCTCCCGGATTTCTGTGATCGTCGCCGAGGGGCATCCCACCCGCGAGATCTTTGACGCTGCGGGCTTCCGGTACGTGCGCACCGACGAACACGGTCACACGCTCATCCTCGACGTATAGCCCCGCCAGCCGCGTCGATGGACGCGGCAACTGATATGTCCTTGCGGCGCCTGCGCCCCAGGGGCACACTGGAGGAAACGACCGCGCCGGCTCGAGGAGGAACGGTGATGGGGCCCGCACCCGCTTTACACACGCGCATGCGAAGCACGGCGAGCGCGCCGCGTTGGAAGGTCGCGGTCGCCGGCGGGGTGCTGCTGGGGCTGTGCGGTTTAACGTTTTGGGGAGCCGCGCGGCAGTTGGCACTTCGGCGCGGCCATCCACGGATTCATCCGCAGCACGCGGAGCTGTATGCGGCGCGGGAGCTCCGACGCAGCCAGAACCGCAGACGGTGAGCCCCCAGGTGGTGCTCCGATCGTGAACCGCTCGCATATCTGGTTCGTTGCTGCCGGAGTCTTCGGAACGGTGCACGGTCTCTTCAGCCTCTACTGGGCGAGCGGTGGCCGCTGGCTTCTCGAGACTGTTGGCGAATGGGCGATTGAACTGGCCGAAACAGCCAAAAGTTCCCTCTTCCTCGGGCTCGGCGTGCTCGGAGTGGTGAAGGTACTCGCAGCTTGGCTTCCCCTTGTCGTCCACGCAAGGGCAGATCAGCGGCGGGGGTGGCGAGCGCTGTTCTGGATCGGCGCGGTCGGTCTCACGGCGTATGGCCTCGTCAACACCGTGACGGCGCTGGGCGTCCTTGCGGGTGTGATCAAGGTCGTCGAGACCGACCGCCTCGGCCTGATGGGCCACGCATTCTTGTGGGATCCGCTGTTCGCGCTGTGGGGGATCACCCTCGCCGCGGGGTTGGTGCGCTCCCGGTCCGCATCACTCCCGTCGTCACCGACCGGGCTGCACGACCACGGGACCGTTTTCACCGCGAAGCTCCCCCGCGAGGAGCGTGCCACCGGCGGTGATGACGGGGAACAGGAGAACCGCGAGCAGGGGCACGGAGAGCAGGAGAAAAGCTGGGAGCCCAAATCCTAGGGCCAGCGCCCGATTCCGGTTCAGCGCGCCAAATTTCTCCGAGAGCTGCCGCATGCCCCACCGGTCGAACGGGCCGGAGATCATCTCCACAACAATGAAGAACCCGGCGATGACCGCGCCGGCGAGACTTCCGACGACGCCCCCGATGACCGGGATCAGACCGAGCGCGAATGCGGCAACGCCGAACAGGAGCGAAAGCCCGACGACGACAGCCGACTGCCGCAGCCCCCGCATCACGCTGGCAAACATTGTCTCCTGTGGGGCGAGGGCCGCGTCACCGAATGCCTGCTGCACCGATTCGGAGATCTTCTCGTAGATCGGCGCGCCGACGGCCAGGGTGATCGACGCGAACAGAACTACCCCGATGACGATCGCCAACACCATGGCGAGAATCCCCAGGAGCACCCGGGCAAGCATCCGGATCGACTCCGGAACCCATCCCGTAGCGAATTCCGTCAGCGGC
>JAJYRV010000442.1 GCA_021793935.1 Actinomycetes bacterium
GCGCGGCGCCGATCACGTGGGGAGCAAGAAGCGTCCGCGGCGCGCTGGAGCCCTTTCCGAACGGCGCGTCGGTGAGCGAGGAGGAGGCGAGCGAAACGATGGATACGGCAGCCTCTTCCCCCGCGACCCGCTGGAGCGGCATGATTCTCACCCCAGGCCACTCCGCGAGTTCTCGCTGGAGCAAGAGTGCCTGGGAGTCATACACGGCGGTCACGAGCACGTCGGATTCGGCGAGTGGGCTCACCGCGAACAACTGCTTGAGCAGCTCCGCGATCGCTGAGGCCTCCTCCGGGGCCGTGTCGCGATTGCCGCGGTGGGAGACGGTTCGTACCTGAACGCCGGTGTTTCCATCGGGAAGGAGCCGCAGTTCATCGCCCGATGGCTCGGTGGCCGTGACATCGGGATAGAGGTAGTCCGTAAGCGCGGCAGCGAGTTCCGGATGGAAGCGTCGGGTCGCGGTGAGGGCAGTAGCCTCGCGGATGGTCGCACCGGAATCGCCCACGAGCCATGACAACAGCGGCCCGTTGACGAGATCGGAAGGCAACGCCCGGGGTGCGATGGGCGTTGCCCGGGCAGGGTCGCCGACGGCAAGTACGTGTTCGGCGTCCCCGGCAATGCGGAGCGCCTCGATGACGCTCACCTGGTGAGCATCATCGATGACAACCGTGTGCGGATCCTCCTCCGCACGCTCGGCGGCGAGCGCCGTTTTCCCGGCCCCGGCAGGCCCGGTGATGATCGAGTACGAGAGCTTCTTCGCCTGCTTCAACGTGGCAGAAGGGTCGGCCATGGAAGTGGAGCCGGGGAGGGCGCGGAGGAAAACAGGCACGAGCCGGTGGGTTTCCGGATCATGAGCGGGGGTGGCCTCGCGCAACGACAGGCGCTGATCGGCCCCGACCTGCTCGCACTCGAGTACCTCGGCCTTGCGGGCAACGAGGCCTTCTGAGCTCGTCCGCCCCTGCTCCGGATTGGCGTAGACGACGAGGACGTCCGCCCCAGGCGCGAATTCCGATCCGCTTCCCCACCGGCCAAGCAATTCGTGCAGCTTGTGCTCAGCGCCGATCGCATCGGTGGAGTTGCCCGAGGACACGTAGAAAATACCCGGTTCATCAAAACCGGGCACAGCGAGCTCGATGAAGGAGAGGTCCTCGGCTTCCTCGACTAGCGGAGAGAGAAGCAGCTCGCTATCGAGAGAGGTCGCGCCGAGCAGCTCCTGCGCGACGGCCGCGCCGCCCTCGCCATCCTCGCCGGTTTCTTGTTGCGCGCGCTGCTCAAGCAACCAGTCCCGCAGGCGGCGTGTGGACTCGCAGTCATACCGGTTGTAGTCGGCGAGGTCGGCGAGCGTGGATCGCCACGTCTGTTCGTCCCCGCGTTTACGTGCACGAACGGCATCTTCATACGCGATGACGGCGGCACCGCCATCCGTAACATCCGACGTCCGTAGATCCTCGCCCATGTACAGCGGCTCGAGCGCCTTCAGTCCGTAGGAGCGGCTCGATACGTGCACGCCGGCCTTCACCGTTTCGTACAGGTCGACGAAGACGCCGGCGTCCAGGAGCTCGTTGACCTCCTTCTGCCCCGTGCGATGGCGGCGGGCGAGGCGGCGCAGCGTTGACTGCTCGTAGAACGCAAAGTGATACACGTGCATTCCCGGGTAGGTCGCGCGGCGCTGGGCGAGATAATCAAGAAACTGGGTGAAGGCCACCTTCTCCTCGGACTGGTTCGCCGCCCACATGGCGACGTACTCGTTCGTGTCCGCCTCGATATAGCCGAACAGGAACTCCAGGCCCCACTCGAAACGGTTCTTCTCCACCCAGAACGGGTCGCCCTCGAAATCGAAGAAGATGTCACCCGGGTTTGGGTCGGGTAGCGCGGCGAGCGCAGCGGGATTGTGCACCGCGGAGAACGGGCCGCCGGGCGGGTCCGTGCGCTCTTGCCGCAATTGCAGCTCAGCCCGGTCCCGGAATCTCGCCCAGGAGAATGGGTCCAAGGTTTCTGGGGCGGAACTCGTCTGGGCGAGCTCTTCGATGGTGGTGACCCCGGCCCGGCGGAGTGCCTGGCGAGACCCACGCCGCATTCCCCACACAAGCAGCACGTCGCGGTGCTCCTCGGCAGCTGCTCGACATCTCGCGCAGAACCCGCATGCAGAGATCTCCGGGTCCTCCCACGACCACGGTTCGACCGCTGCCAGGGCGCGGGTGGCGAGGCTCGCGAGCCAAGTGAGGCGGGGGCGAATCACGGTCTGCAGATCGAGCGCGGCGTATTCCTGCCGGCGGTCGTTGTTCAGGTGCAGGTAGGCCTGGGTGACCGGGCGGCCGGTCGCGGTATGCAGGGCATGCGCGTGCCCGCCGAGACGAGCGACATCCCCGGCTCGGGCGAATCGTTCCAGCACCGTATCGGCGACGGCGCCGAGCAGGCTGACGGTGGGCGCAGCGTGGAGGAGCACGGACGGCTCGACGTCAACGAGCACGCTTCCACCCGCGACGGCGCGTAGAGAACGCAGTTCGTCGAGCGTGCGATCGTGGTGGGTACGTAACTCCGTCACGGACTCCCCTCGCGGAGGATCGAGTTGCACGAACATGCGTGAGTACCGGCGCCGGTATTCCTTGCTCACCCGCTCGCACTGCGCCGAAGTGAGA
>JAJYRV010000443.1 GCA_021793935.1 Actinomycetes bacterium
GCCAGCGGACAAGTACGATCGGTCTACCGCTAGGAAGGAGTGAAGCATGGCCGGACTCGTTGTCCTGCACGTATCGGACCAGCCCGCGAACATCGCTCGTGCACTCTCCGCCGCGGAACTCATCACTTCCCGCGAGCCGATGCGCGTGCAGGTCGTCATCAACGGCGAGGCGATCACCGGGCTCAGCGGATCCGAGCCGATCGGCGCGGGCGAGGGAGTGAGTGTCTGGGCGTGTGAGCGAGCGTTGAAGCAACGCGGCCTCCCACCTGATGGGCTCCGGCCCGGCGTGGGCACGGTACCCTCGGCGGTGATCGCCCTCGCGAACGCACAGCACGAAGGCGCCGCCTACATCCGGATCTAGGAAGTGCTCGCATGAGTATTGAGGCCAATCTCGCCGCCGTCCACCGCCGAATCGATGACGCTGCCCGCCGGGCCGGTCGCGACCCCGATGAGATCCGGCTCCTGCCCGTGTCGAAAACCGTGCCAGAGGAACGAATCCGCACCGCTGTTGCCGCCGGCTGCCTCGACCTGGGGGAGAACAAAGTCCAAGAAGCAAAACGGAAGGCCGAAAACCTCGCCGATCTAGGGGTCCGGTGGTCACTCATCGGGCACCTGCAGACGAATAAGGCAAAAGACGTCGCTGCCTTCGCCCACGAATTTCAAGCGCTCGACCGTCACCGCGCCGCTGCCGCCCTGGACCGCCGCTTGCAGGCAGCGAACAAGGAGCTGCGAGTGTGCGTGCAGGTGAACACCTCGGGCGAGGAATCTAAGTACGGTCTGCCGCCCGAAGAAACGCTGCCGTTCCTGAAAGAACTCTCGGTGTATTCCTCGCTCAAGGTGCAGGGGCTGATGACCCTTGCGGTGTTCTCCGCAGACACCGAGCGGGTGCGCGGCTGCTTCGCGATTCTGAGGCGTCTACGAGACGAGGCCCGCGAGGAGGGGCTCGTGGGACGTGGTGAGCTGTCGATGGGGATGAGCGGCGATTTCGAGACGGCGATTGAGGAAGGCGCTACGTGCGTGCGAGTGGGGCAGGCCATCTTCGGGCCCCGGCCGTTGCCTGATAGCCACTATTGGCCGGGAAGTGCCTAACCGCCTCGCCCACGCCGCGGCGGACTCTCACCGCAGGTGGGAAAGGAACACCCCCACGGGGATGCTCACCAGCAGCACCGTAACGAGGGCGAGAAATAACCGCCGAGCAACGACCGGGCCGGTGCCACCGCGGACCCCGGCAACGAGCGAGGCGAGCGAGGCGACGAGCAGTCCGCTGCCCACCTCGACCAGCCACCGCGGGGAAAGCAAGGTCCCAACGAGCACGAAGGCGTTGCCCGCGAACCAGAGCGCAAACTCCACCCACAGCCGCGCCGGACGCGGGAACGGGGAGGACAGCAGGGCCCGACCGGCCGCGAGCCCGCCGGTTGCTACGCCCCCGACGAGCACGAGGTAGGCTGCCGCCCAGCTAGCGGACCGGGTGGCGGCATGCGCCGTCACCGCAGAAAGCAGACCGCCCGCGATCACGCTCACCAGCGCAACGAGCAGGGCGGGCCAAACGCGCCGCAGGGATTCCTCGCTCACGTTTCCGAGTGTAACGCGGCCGGCACACCCGTGCCGCGGGCGAATGCGGCACGCGTGGGGGCGCGGCTACCTATCCAAGGCCGGGGAGATACGGGATGCTTGCCTTATGAACGTGCGGGCAAACCTCGGCCTCGGGGTGGTGACGGTCGCGGCGGTGGCCGCGGCCGTGAGCGCGGCAGTCGTCTCAAGCAACCAGCCCGATCCGCACTTCGAGCCCGGCACGCCACAAGGCGTTGTGGAACGGTACGTCGCCGCGCTCGTCGCCGGCGAACCCAGCACGGCCGTCAACCTCCTCGACCCACGGCTGGGGTGCGAGCTCGACGACGTTCGCGCCGCGTATTATCCCGGCCGTACCGCGGTGGTCTACCTGCACTCGAGCGTCGAGGGCGACACCACGCGGGTCACGGTGAGAATCACCCGAGTCGGTGAGGGTGTGCTCGATGACGTCAGCCACGAGGAAACCTTCGACGTGAGCCGCCTCGACGGAGACTGGCACATCACGGGCGAACCGTGGCCGGTGTACGTCTGCCAGGAGGGTGAGCAATGATCATCGGTCTGCTGCTCATCGTGCTCCTCATCGGTGGGGTCGGGCTCATCATCGCGGGGGCACGTCGGGCTCACGACGTGCCCGGTAGCGGCGTCCGCCGAGCCTTCCAATACGCGGTGCTCTACGCGCTTTTCGTCACGGCGGCAACCGGGGTGGAAAGCCTCCTGAGCATGGTCTTCGGCGCCCGCCTCCCCTCCCACTGGCAGGATCATTCCTACGCCCTCGCCCAGGCACTCACCAACACCTTCCTCGCCCTACCACTCGCGGCCGGACTCGGGTGGTGGACCCGCCGCTCCCATGCGCGCGAACCGCGGGAAGCCGACTCTCTGTTGTATGCGGGGTACCTCGGCGCCACCACTCTCACTGGCCTGGCGCTCGCCGCGGATCGTGTGCACGCACTGGTCATGGCACTCCTCATCGGTGAAGGGATCGACCCCGCCGCCGCGGCTGGAATACTCGCCTGGGGCGGGCTGTGGGCCGGCCACTGGCTGATTCGCTTTCCTGGCCGC
>JAJYRV010000444.1 GCA_021793935.1 Actinomycetes bacterium
GGGCGGTTTGCACCCCTGCGTGTTCCAAGTGAGCGGCAGCGGCGCTGAGGACCTGCCGCATTGCCGGGCGGGTGTTACTGCTCGCCGGCGTGGGCAAGGCGTTCCGCTTCGTCCAGCTCGATCGCGGATCGCACCACCGGATCGAGGTCCCCGTCGAGCACGTGGTCGAGGTTGTAGGACTTGTAGCCCGTGCGGTGGTCGGTGATCCGGTTCTCGGGGAAGTTGTAGGTGCGGATCCGCTCGGAGCGGTCAACCGTACGCACTTGGGAGCGCCGCGCCTCCGATTGCTGCGCCTCGAGCTCCTCCTGCTTCGCCGCGCGCAGGCGCGCCCGCAACACCCGCATCGCTGCTTCCCGGTTCTGGATCTGGGATTTCTCGTTCTGCATCGCGACGACGATGCCGGTGGGCAGGTGAGTGATCCGGACCGCGGAGTCGGTAGTGTTCACGTGCTGCCCGCCCGGACCGGAGGAACGGTAGACGTCGATGCGCAGTTCGTTCTGGTCGATCTCCACCTCGCCGACATCTTCGACCTCGGGGAGCACCAGAACGCCCGCTGCGGAGGTGTGGATCCGCCCTTGGGATTCCGTCACGGGAACCCGCTGGACCCGGTGCACCCCGCCCTCGTACTTCAGCTGCGCCCACACGCCCTCGGCCGGGTCGTCGATCGATTTGGATTTGACGGCGATGGAGATGTCTTTGTACCCGCCCAGATCCGATTCGGTGGCGTCGAGGATCTGGGTGCCCCAGCCCTTTCGTTCCGCGAATCGCAGGTACATTCGGGCGAGATCGCCGGCGAAGAGCGCCGACTCCTCCCCTCCTTCGCCCGCTTTCACCTCGAGGATGACATCGCGGCCATCGTCGGGGTCGCGGGGGATGAGCATCGTCCGCAGGTGAGTCGCGGCTTCCTCGGCCCGTTGTTGCATCTGTGGGAGTTCCTCGGCGAAATCCGGATCCTCGGCGGCGAGTTCGGCGGCGTCGGCCGCGTCCTCCGCGGCGCTCTGCCAGTCCTGGTAGGCGCGCACGATCCCGCCGAGTTCGGCGTAGCGGCGCCCGAGGGTGCGGGCCTTGGCCTGGTCCGCGTGCACACTCGGGTCGGCGAGCTGCTGCTCGATCTCGGCGTATTCGTCAAGAAGCGGTTGGGCGCCTTGGAACTCGTTACTGCTCACGCGAAGGACCGCCGAATCTCAGCTTTCTCCCGCGGGGTCACCTTGACGGAATCGGAGAGGAACTGGGACGCGGACTTGCCGCTGAGCTGTTCCTCGAGCCACGCGGCACCATCCTGGGAGCCGCGCTCTTCCAGGAGCCTGCGGAGCACGATCCGGGGGGCGAGCTCGTCGACGTCGAAAATCGCGTCGAGGTTCCGGGTGTACGTGCGCAGCGGGTCCACCCGCGCTTCCAAGTCCCCTTGTTCGAGGGTGACGTGGGCGTTCGCCACCGTCTCGAGTTCCGCGAGCACGAAATCGCCCGCCTCGGTGCCCCGAACGCCAGTGGCGATGAGCGTGAGCGAGCCCCCGTTCTCGATGTTGCGCCCCGCTCCGAAGACCTGCTTGACCGAGTGCACGGTGGAGGCGTCGAGCCCGTGCTCGAGCACCCGCGAGGAGGGGTTCGTGGAGGTGTGATAGGCCCGGGCGAGGGCAGTGAGGGAGTCGAAGACCACCACCACGTCCTGGCCGAGTTCCACGAGCCGCTTCGCGCGTTCGATCGCGAGGGTGGCCACCGTGGTGTGATCGTTGCCGGAGCGGTCGAAGGAGGAGGCGATGACCTCCCCGTGGATGTTGCGCTGCATGTGCGTGGCGTCTTCGGGCCGCTCATCGATGAGGACCATCATGAGGTGGACGTCCGGGTGGGTAGCAGCGATGCCCTGGGCCACCTCGGTGAGGAATTTCAGGCGCTTGATCCCCGGATCCGTCGACACCAGCACCCGCTGGCCCAGCGCCAGGGGGGCGAGGACGTCAACAACCTTCTGGGTATGGCTCTCCGATCCCAGCCCGAGGAACGCTTGCGGATACATCGCGGGGAGCGCATCGAACTCCGGCCGCTGATCGGACTCCGCCGCGGGCGAGTTGTTCACTCGCTCCGGAGCGACGAGCGCGTTGAACTTCTGCCGGCTGCTCGTCTCCCCCTCCCGGGGCTGCTTCACGGCACCGGTCACCGCATCCCCACGGCGAAGCCCGTACCGGCGAACCATTCCGAGGTTGACGTAGACATCGGAGGAGCCGGGGAGGTAGCCCGTGGTTCTCACGAAGGCGTAGTTGTCCAGGACGTCCAACACGCCCGCGATGGGAATGAGGACATCGCCGTCAGCGACGTCCACTTCTTCATACGCCTGGCTCTCACGCGGGTTGGGGCGACGCTTGCGGTCGCGCCGATCGCGGCCACGGCGGCGGCGCGCGTTGTTGTCGTGGGCGTCTTCTTCCTCGGCGTGGGGAAGTTGAATGTCATCCAAGCTGGAAACGCGGGCGCTGTCGCCCGCCTTCGGCTCGGCTTCGAACTCGGCGAACACGTCGAGAGTTCCACTCTTGGCCTCACCGCGCTGCGCGTCCTGGCGCTGGGCCTCCTGGCGAGAACTCCCGCGCTGGCCGCCGCGTTGCTCGCCCCGCTGCTCATTTCCGCGCTGGTCATTACCC
>JAJYRV010000445.1 GCA_021793935.1 Actinomycetes bacterium
GGACATGCGAGCGCTGCGCACCCTCACGTGCAAGGATGTCGAGATCGCCTCCTTGGCTGGGATCGAGAAGCTGGAGGACCTCGTCCACATCACGTTCGTGAACGCCGGCATCTCAGAGCTCGGTCCTGTTTCGAACCTCGAGGGTCTGAAGAGTCTGCACATCACGGAAGATGCGCCGGAGATCTCGGGGAGGGCCGGGCCCTCGCACGGGTGCGGAAATGGGGTCAGCGACCTCTCCCCACTCTCCGGTCTGACCGACCTCGAAAAGCTCAGCGTCATCTGCGCCCCGGTGACTGACCTCGCACCGCTGAGCGGACTTACCCGACTCACCGAACTCTGGATCGCCGATTCTCAGGTGCGGGGACTCTCCGGGCTGGAGGATCTCACGAGTCTTGAGTCGCTGACCGTCTCCTCGAGCCTCGTCTCGGATATAGCTGCGCTCGAGGAGTTGGCGAACCTTGATTCGCTGACGTTATCGGATAACGAGATCGACGACCTCAGTCCGCTCAGCGGAGCCGCCGCGCTGCGAAACCTGAAGATCGAGAACAACAGCATCTCCGACGTCTCTGCGCTTGCTGGGCTGACGAACCTAGAAACGCTCTCGTTGCGACACAACCGCATCGTGGACATCTCGGAGTTGCCCGAGGTGGAAAACGCCGATGTCTCCGCTCAGGAGGTTCACCTCGGGGACCTTCGCGGCGGGCAGATCCGGGTCGGCGACACGCTCGCGAACCCAGTGCGCGACACGGGGGGACGCGGGGTTGCCCTCACCGGTCTCGGCGGGGAAATCATCGCAAACGGGGAGGAGGGGCTCACGTTTGGGAAGAAGGGCGAGCATACCGCCTCCTGGGACGCGAACGACGGCCCCGAACCCGCCGTCACGGCATTCGACGGCACGCTTCACATTTCGGTGCTTCCGAGATTCTCAACCGTGCAGATTGCCGCCGCGATCGCAGGTGCGGTTCTCGTGCTGGCCCTAGCGGCCGGCGGGGCCATGTTCTGGCGGCGCCGAGCCGGCTAACCGGCGATCGGAGCGACCCGATTCGCCCACGGATCAACTTCCTCGACGTCGGCCGCGAGGCTGAGGAGAAGTTCCTCTTCCCCACTGCGAGCTCCGAGCATCACCCCGAACGGAAGTTCCACTCCGTCCACTCCTGCGGAGTGCACCGGCAGCGAGATCGACGGCGCGCCGAGGATGTTCCACGTGGAGGTCCACGGCGTGTAGCGGCACTGCTCGAGGAAGTCCTCGTGAGGATCCGCGTCGTTTCGTATCGAACCGATCTTCGCGGCTGGCCAGGCGAGGGTCGGGGAAAGAACCACGTCGACGTCAGCCCACGCCGCCGCAGCCTTACGCTGCAGCATCTGCCCGTTGCTGATCGCGTTCGCGTACGTCACCCCGCTCACCTTGCGTCCGCGTTCCCGCATCCATCTGCTCAAGGGCACGAGCGAATCCTCCCGCGCCTCGGGAATCGGTGCCTGGGCTGCCATCACGGACCACACATCGAGGAACGGGTCCCAGTCCTCCTGGGCGAAAGGAACATGGACGCGAGTGATCTCGTGCCCGAGTTGCTGCAGGCTGGCGATCGCTCGCTCGACGCCGGCGATCGCGCCATCGTGGACATGGGTGTCCCGCCCGATGATCGGGTCGAGCAGCACGCCGATCTTCAACCCCGCCACCCGCGGGTCGCGATCGCCGGCGCTCGCCATGAGGGCTCCGAGGAAGCCGCGCTCCGGCCGAGGTAGGTTGCGGTCATCACCGGGCCAGGGAGCGCAGAGCGCGTCGAGTCCCAGCGCCGTATCCGCAACGGTGCGGGTGAGCACCCCTTGGGTTGCGAGCGCGGCGCCGTCGACGCCGTAGGGCCCGTTGGAAATCCTTCCCCGCGAAACTTTCAGGCCCACGAGCCCGCACGCCCCCGCTGGAATCCGGATCGAGCCGCCGCCATCCGATCCGTGCGCCATCGGCGCCAATCCGGCCGCGACGGCGGCACCGGCGCCCCCGGAGGAACCGCCGGGCGACCGCGTGGGATCCCAGGGGTTCACCGGCGGTGGGGCGATATCGGTCTCGGTGTACGGCGGCAAGCCGAGTTCCGGCGTCGCCGTCTTGCCCACCATGATCGCCCCCGCCTGCGCAAAACGGGTGACGACGCCGTCGTCAACATCCGGGACGAAACCTTCCAGCGCCGCCGAACCCGCCTGCATCGGCATCCCCGCGACCATGGTGAGGTCTTTGATCGGCACCGGCACGCCGAGCAGCGCCCCCGCCTGCGCCGGCTCCCCCGTGGCCACCTGCTCATCAACGGCACGGGCTTGGGCGAGCGCGGTCTCCTCCGCCACGTGTACGAACGAGTGCACGTGCGCGTCTCGCTCCTTGATGCGAGCGAGCGTAGCCTCAGTCACCTCAACGGCACTCACCCGGCGCTCTCGGATCGCCGCCGCCATCTCCAACGCTGAAAGATTTAGTACCTCGTCCATCTCTCAAGTGTAGGCGGTGCGGCTGGTCAGTCGTCGAGGATGAACGTCACTTCGAGCACGACGTGGAACTGCGCGATCTCGCCGTCGACGAGCTCCACCTTCTGCTCCTTCACCCACGCTCCGGAAACGTTGCGGAGCGTTCCCGAGGCGCGTTC
>JAJYRV010000446.1 GCA_021793935.1 Actinomycetes bacterium
ATTCCCCGGTTGCCGGGGCGCGAGGTGGTCGCGACGATGAACGACTTCCTCGCCCAGATCCCCTGGCAGGTGCGCCAGGCCCAATGGAACATGCTCGGCTCACACGACACCGCGCGGATCCGCACCGTCGTCGGTTCGGACGAGCGGCTCATCGTCGCCGCGGCGGCGCTGCTGACCCTGCCTGGCACGCCGGTGATCTTCGCCGGCGACGAGCTCGGCGCCGAGGGCACCAACGGCGAACACTCTCGCACCACCATCCCCTGGGGCCGGGAGGAACAGGTCAACCCGCTCGTGCTCGGTGCCTACCGTGACCTCATCCGCGTGCGCCGCAGCGAGCCGGCCCTCACCGGCGGCGGGCACCACTGGGTGTTGATCGACGACGAGGCCCTCGGCTTCGTGCGCGAGGACTGCGACTCTCGGGTGTTGGTCGTGCTCACCCGAGCGGCCTTCGACGGCCACCTCCACGTCCCCGGCGCTCCCCTCCACCCCGCGCGCGTCGAAGAGTTGTTCAGGTCCGGGCAGGTGCATGCGGCGGCCGTGGGGACACCCGGGGACGAAGGAACCCCCGCAGTTGTCTGCGAGGGTTCCTGCCCGCCGGGATCGGCAGTGGCGATTCAGGCCCCGGGCCCCGCCGTGCTCATCTGGCGGTTCGCGTAGGTTACTTCCGCTTGCGTGCGGCGCGGGCCGCGCGGCGGCGTTCCTCCCGGTTCCCTCCGGCCGCGGCACTAGCCTGCGGGCGGGCGGATTGCCCCGCCCCGGCTCCGTCACTCGAGGAGTAAGTGAGGTTTTGGGGCTCCGCGGGTACCTCCAGCCCCAGTGCATCCACCTCCGCGGAGACGGGCGCGGGATTGTTCCCGGCAGACTGCTTCGCCTGAGCCTTCGCCGGGGTCTTATTCCCCGAGCTCCGCGTCCCCTGCGCCGGAGCGCGCCCCCCTTCCTGCGCGTCGGCGGCGGTTTGCGTACTGACTTCCACGGCAGCACCGTTCGGTGAGGCGAGGCGAGTGACCGGAGTCTCCTCCTCTTCCTTGCGTTTCACCTCGATGTTGAACAGGTAGCCGACCGTTTCTTCCTTGATCGCCTCTGCCATCGCGAGGAACATCTGGTGGCCGTCATTGCGGTATTCCACAAGCGGATCGCGCTGGGCCATCGATCGCAGCCCGATACCGTCCTTGAGGTAGTCCATCTCGTACAGGTGCTCACGCCACTTGCGGTCGAGCACGGAAAGCAGGATCCGGCGTTCAAGTTGGCGCATGATCTCCGGGGTGAGTTCCTCTTCCCGGTTCTCGTACGCGACCCGTGCATCCGCGACGAGTTCGGTGATGAGGTCCTCGGCGTTCAAGCGCATGAGGCCGCCGGCCTCCTCAATCACTTCCTCCGCGGTGATAGAAACGGGGAACACTTGGCGCAGTTCGCGCCACAGGTGGTCCAGATCCCATTCGTCGGGTGAGCCGAGCGTCGCGCCGCGGACAATGTTCGCAACAACTTGGTCGACCCATTCCTCGATCATGGGCTCGATGTCTTCACCTTCGAGGATCTCGCGGCGCTCGTGGTAGACCCACTTTCGTTGTTCGGTGAGAACGTCGTCGTATTTGAGCACGTTCTTGCGGATCTCGACGTTGCGATCCTCGATCTTCGACTGAGCGCCCTCGATGGTGCGGGTGACGAGCTTCGATTCCAGCGGCAGGTCATCGGGGTAGGTGGAGCCGATGAACCGTTCGGCGAATCCGCTCGCGAACAGGCGCATGAGTTCGTCTTCGAGGGAGAGGTAGAACCGGGATTCACCGGGGTCACCTTGACGCCCGGAACGCCCCTGTAACTGGTTATCGATCCGGCGCGATTCGTGGCGTTCGGTGCCGACGACGTAGAGCCCGCCCAGTTCCACGACCTCGTCGTGTTCATGCTTCACGGAGGCCTTCGCGTCCTCGAGCGCCTGCGGCCACGCGGCCTCGTATTCTTCCGGCGTTTCCACCGGGTCCAGGCCCTTCTTCTCGAGCGCGTCGATAGCGATGTGTTCGGCGTTCCCGCCGAGCATGATGTCCGTACCACGACCCGCCATGTTCGTTGCAACCGTGACGGCACCCTTGCGGCCCGCCATCGCAACGATCGCTGCTTCCCGCTCGTGGTGCTTCGCGTTGAGCACCTCGTGGGGCACGCCGCGCTTCTTCAGCATCTTCGACAGGTACTCGGACTTCTCCACGCTCGTGGTACCCACGAGCACCGGCTGGCCCTTGGCGTGCCGCTCGACGATGTCGTCGACGACGGCAGCGAACTTCGCCTCTTCGGTTTTATACACCAGGTCCGGTTGGTCCTGGCGGATCACCGGCCGGTGGGTGGGGATCGGGACGACCTCGACCTCGTAGGTGGAGTTGAACTCGGCCGCTTCCGTCTTCGCGGTACCGGTCATCCCGGCAAGTTTGTCGTACAGGCGGAAGTAGTTCTGCAGCGTGATCGTCGCGAAGGTTTGGTTCTCCGCCTTGATCGATGCCCCTTCCTTCGCCTCGATCGCCTGGTGCATCCCCTCGTTGTAGCGCCGCCCGGGCAGGATCCGGCCGGTGTGCTGGTCAACGATGAGCACCTCTCCCTCAACCACGACGTAGTCCCCACCCCCGGCGTCCAGTTCC
>JAJYRV010000447.1 GCA_021793935.1 Actinomycetes bacterium
CGTGGCCCAGCGCAGGATGTCGTCGTAGAGATCGGTGAGGGTAGCGCCCCGGTAGGTGGGCTCGCCGTCGGGCTCGCCGACGCCGACGAGGGCAGTGTCCGCGCCATGACGCTCGGCGGGAGCAAGATCGTTGAGCCAGATGTCGCCGACGGAAAGGGTCGGACCTTGGGCAAGGAGCCCAGGGATGATTCGGTCCAAGCCGGCGGGTTTACCGACGTCGCAGTAGACGAGGGAGATGGAGTCGGCGATGCCGAGCGAGTCCAGGGCCCGGTGGACGCCGACCTCCGGTGCGTTGGTGGCGAGCACGCAGTCGGCGTGCTCGGCGAGGTTTGCGAGGAAATCTGGGAGCCCCTCGGGCCCGTAGATCGGCGCTGCCTCCGTTGCGAGGAGCCCACGGCTGCGCAGATACGCCGCGGAGAGCTGGGCCTCGGCGACCCCGTGGGCGAGCGCGGTATGGCGGATCGCGTCGTATGCATCGCGGAAGACGGTCTCGCCGGCATCGAATCTCGTGATCGCGTCTTGGCAGTGGGCGAGTAGTTCCGAGCCAGCCCCGCCTCCAGGCTCCTCGCTCACGATTTCGTTGAGGCAGGCAGCGTACGCCTCCAGCGGGCCTCGCCCGAGCGCGAGCGTGCCATCGAAATCAAAGAGGACAGTGCGGCGTTGCATACCCCATCCTTGTCGTTGTGGACATTATGAACACACAGTACTCGATTCGTGCACACTGCGTCCATCTCGTGTTCGGGTCGGATCGGCTCAGGGGGCGGATCGCCCTTTGCTACCGCATGTTCGCGACGAGTAGACTTCCCGCATGACGCATGGGGAGAACCCGTTTGAGGATCCTGAGGTTGCCGAGGAAATGCGCAAGCGGGGAATCGTGCACAAGCCGGGCATGGCCGCGGAACTGATGGAAGAGATCGCCCCATTGTTGAAAGCGGAGGGGATCGATCTTGATGATCCCGAGGCGGAATTCGATCTTGATACCTTGAACACTGCGATGAGCCGCGCCGTCGAACAGCACAACCTCAGCCTGTTCACACCGGTTGCTTCCGAGCGAGAGCAGGTAGAGCAGTTGCTCACCGAGTTCGCCGAGGCATCAACGGCCAAGAACCTTCGTGCGGCAGAAGCGATATTGGATTCGGTCGAACCGGAACCGACGGCCCACCGGCCCGCGGCATCGCACGTCATCGGCGCGAGCCTCGGCTTGCTGGACACGTGGTACACCGATGCCGAGGTGCGGCAGGCGTTGAGCGAGGTGCCTGTGCCGAAGTGGCGGGGGCCCGCCCGCAGCATCGCCCGTCGGCTGATTCGCGCGGGCCGAAGCGGCGAAGCGTTTGCCTTGCTGGATGAGCTCATCGCCCGTCACGGGGGCCTTCTCGTCTTCCACGCCGGGGCGCTCGCGGTGGCGGGAACGATCCACGCCGTGGCCAACGCGCGAAAGACGACGGTTCCCGATGCCTTCGGATACTTGCTGGAGTTGAGCGGGTCTCGCCCCTCGGGCCCCTTAGGCGAGGCTTTCGGCCTCGCCGACGGTTCGGCGCCGGACCTGTTCGAGGAGTTTGAGGAGTGGCTACTAGCGACCGGGGACGCGGTGGAGTTCGCCGACGTGCAAACGCGGATGCTCGAGAACGCCTTTGAGATGGCCGAGGTGCTCGAATTCGACCTGCGCCACCCCTCGGGGGTGCTGGATTTCGCCCTCCGAATGGAGTCGTGGGACGACGAGGAAATCGCCGAGTCCGTCCTCGCCACGTTGGATAACTATCTCCATTTCCAGATTGAGGTGGCAGAGAATCCCGCGCCGTGGGAGGAAGCACACGCGGAGGTAGGGGAACTTGCGCTGGCCTTCTCGAGGGACGCGCAGGAAGTTTCCGATGTTCTCGCCGCGGTTGATGCGCTCAGTGAGAGCGAACGCCGGCGGGCCCTGAACGATACGCGAATCGTTCAGGGCGTGTTCCCGCTGCTGGAATGGCTGGGGAACGGCAAGGCAACGACACCGGCGGGCGGGGTCCGCCGGGCGGAGATCGCAACGGTGGCGGGCATGATCGGCGTGGCCGCTCGTGGGGTGGCTGCCCCCGCGGCGCAGACAGAAACACTCGACCTCGGCTTAGCCGATGAGGCTATCGAGGCCCGATCCCCTGTCCGGGCCGTCAATTCCACCAGGGATGTCCCCGAGTTGTACGCGTGGTGGGAAGCACTGCAGCACGCGGAGATTATCGAGCGTGATCGCAGCAGGATCCGACCCGGTGAACATGCCGAGGAATTTACTCACGATGAGCTTCCTCCGCTGGAAACCTCGGAGATGCTCGCCTCCACATTCATTTCGGAGCTGCTCGCCCACGAACTCGGCCCACGCCGCACGATGTTGTCATCGATGGTCGTGTTGCTGGTTGCGGAGAAGCTCCGAGCAGCAGTGGCCGGCCGCCCGCCCGAGGAGCACGTTGACCTTTCTCAGTGGCAAGAAGAGATCGCGCCGCGAGTCGCGGCACTTCTGCAGATGCTCGAGTCGGCCGGGTTAGTGCACGCGCGCGGAGGCGAGATCGAGGTTCCTCCCGCGCTGCGCGGGGTCGTGCTCAAGGGCGCCATCATGGGACTCATGCCTATCGTCCGCTCAATCACCGGCTG
>JAJYRV010000448.1 GCA_021793935.1 Actinomycetes bacterium
GATCTCGGCTGGAGCAATTGCAGCAACGGAATGGGGGTGCTGCCGGAGAACACGGTCACATAATCGACGTAGGAGAGCGCGTCGAGCACCGCGGCCCGGTCCGCGGCGGCATTCACCGGCCGCCCCGGGCCTTTGAGTTGACGCACGGACTCGTCATCGTTGATCGCGACAACGAGCACGTCCCCATACCGTTTGGCTTGGCGCAGCGAAGAGATGTGGCCGGTGTGGACGACGTCGAAGCACCCGTTGGTGAACACGATCCGCTCACCCTGTTGCCGGTGAACAGCGATAGCCGCCCGGAGCGCTTCGGGCGGCGTGATTCCCTCCGCGCCGGAAAGCTCCGCGCGCAGATCGGCCGCCGAGCATACGGCGGTGCCCTCTCGGCGCACAACGATGTCGGCCGCGAGTTGGGCGAGTTCGGTAGCGAGCGGAAACTCGAGATCGGCGGCACTGGCGAGGGCGAGCCCAGCGGTGAAAGTGTCCCCCGCGCCGGAGGCTTGGCGTTCCTTCGCCGGCTTGGCGTAGGTGCGGTATGGCTCACCGGTGGCGGGCAGGAGGATCGCGCCTTCCCGATCGAGGGTCACGATCGCGGCCTTCGACCCACTGCGCTCGAGCAGCTCCGCCCGCAGCGCGCGGGCGCCGTCGGCGCGATCTTCCGCATCGACGGGGCCGCACAGGCCTGTGAATTCCTGGAAGTTCGGCGAGATCAGGTCGGGCTGCAGAGGTGCGGTGCGGCGCAGGTCGTGGGAGTCGACGAGGCACGGCCGTGGCCGCTGGGAACGGACGGCGAGGCGAGTGATGACATCAGGGGTGAAGACCCCACAGCCGTAGTCGCAGATCACCTCGACCTGCGCCCACGTACTCAACCGCTGCGCAGCGTCGACGATCGCTTCACCGACCTGAGGCGGGTACTCCGCGTGGTTCACTTCATCGAGACGAACGAAGACGTGGTCGTCGCTGAGGATACGGTTCTTGGCGATCGTCTGGGTGGCCGCAGTTCGCACCAGCCCGGTGGTATCGACACCGGCCGCCTCGAGCAGGGAGCGGAGCCGGGCCCCGGCTTCGTCCTCCCCGATGACGCCGATGATCGCCACCCGGGCGCCCATGGCGGCCAGGTTGACAGCGGTGTTAGCCGCCCCGCCGGGGGCGAATTCCCGCTCGGTGATCTCCACGACCGGTGCGGGCGCTTCTCGGCTCATCCGCTCGGCCTGCCCCGCCCACCAGCCATCGAGAATGAGATCGCCGATGACGACGATCCGTGAACCTCGATCGGCGAGCCGGTCGACAAGGTCCGGGGTGAGGCGAGTCATGATTCCTCCCCTCCGGGCTCGCTCAGGTGCACAACCTTGAGCTGCGTCATCTCATCGAGGAGGCGCGGGCCGTAACCGAACCCGGTCCCGCTCAGTCCGCGGGGCTCGGCGGAACCGCCGGGCGCGCCGCCGAAGACGGCGTTGATTTTGACCGTGCCCACCGGCAAGCGAGCGGCGGCCCGATTCGCGTGCGCGATCGACTCGGTGAGCACGGTCGCCGCGAGCCCGTGTCCGTCCGCCGCGGCCGCCTGCAGCGCTTCCTCAAAGGACCCGGAGCGCGCGATCGCCGCGACGGGGCCGAAGGTTTCTTCGGCGAACAGGGGCATCGAGGGCGTGCAGTCGGTGACGACGGTGGCCGGATACGGCGTGCCCTCGCCGTCGGGAATGGTGCCGCCGAGGAGGATCTGCGCGCCGAGGCGGGCGGATTCACTCACTTGCTCGTGCACCTCGGTGCGCATGCGTTCGTCGACGAGCGGGGCGAGCCGGCCGGTTTGCATCCACTGCTCCGCCTCGGCGATGAGCGCCTTGGTGAAGGCCTGCGCAACCTGCTCGTGCACGAAGATACGTTCGACGCTCGTGCAGATCTGCCCGCCGTTGGCGAAGCACCCGAGCGCGGCCTCCTGCGCGGCCCAGACCGGGTCCACCCCGGCGTCGACGATGAGCGCATCGTTGCCCCCGTTCTCCAGGATCACGTGTGCGCCAGTGAGCGCGGCGGCACGAGCGATCCGGCGGCCGGTCGCGGTGGAACCCACGTGGGCGATCATGTCGACCTCGGGGTCCGCAACGAGTTCCGCGCCGGTCTCCCCCGCCCCGCTGAGGGTCGTGAACACCCCGGGCGGGAATGCCGGCTCAAGCAGTTCCCCGAGGCGTTCCCCAGTCGTGGGCAGCGTTCGCTGGGTTTGTGAACGACGACGTTGCCGGTGACGAGGGCCGCGCCGATCAGGCCGCAGGCAATCGCGACGGGGTCGTTCCACGGGGTGATGACGGCGACGAGCCCGCGAGGTTCGGGGAGGGAGTAATCGATCGCCTCGATCGCCCCCTGGAGGCGTTCACCTTGGTGCAGGGGGCCGAGTTCGGCGTACTGGCGCAACGTTCCGATGCCGGCCTGCACCCCGCCCACGGAGTCGGTTCGGAGCTTGCCGGTTTCGCGCTGGTTGAGTTCCGCGAGCTCCTCGGCGTGTTCTTCCAACGCTTCGGCGGCGCCCAGCAGCGCGCTCGCACGTTCCGCGGGCGCGGTCTTCGCCCACGCGGGGAACGCGTCCTTGGCATTTTCGCAGATGCCCGTTACGTCTAT
>JAJYRV010000449.1 GCA_021793935.1 Actinomycetes bacterium
TTCGTCGTGAGCCAATCGATCTCGGGAGCGGCCTCGGACGCCGTCGCGGCGAGTTCCTCGGAGACGATCCCGAGGCTGATGCCCGAGTGCTCCGCGAGGTAGGCGACCTCCGTGCCGGAGAGTTTGTGGTTGATCGGCACGAGGGTCGCCCCGGCGCGCCAGATGCCAAGGGCGGCGACGACGAAACCCGGGGTGTTGAAGGTCATCACCCCCACGCGGCTCCCCTTGGCAACTCCCGCGTCGCGCAGCGCCGCCGCCGATTTCTTCGATGCCTCGAGCAGTTCCGCATAGGTTGCCGCGGTGTCGGCGAACACCAACGCCTCTTTGTGGGGAAACTTGTGCGCGGTGCTTTCGAACATCGCCGTAAGATCCATCGTTCCTGCGCTTTCTTGCGGCAATTCCCACCGAGCTGGCAGGTCGGCCGCGTATCGTCATTGACCTTCCGCAAACAATTGAACCATGATTCAATTGTTTGGGGAAGAGTTCCCGGGACTCACCGCACCGAAGAGGAGGCACGATGGCGTACCGGCCCACAAAAGCCACCGAAGCGGCGCGGCGTGAGCGCGAAGCGGCCCTGTTCGAGGCCGCGCACGGGATCGTCGCCGATGCCGGGTTCGCGAGCGCGAGCGTGAAGGCGATCGCCGAGGCCGCAGGCGTGAGTGCCGGCACGGTGTACACCTACTTCGGTTCCCGGGAGGAACTCCTCGTTCAGGTGTTCCGCGCGGCCGCGGGCAGAGAGCTCGATCAGGTCCGCCGCGCCGTCGCCGCGGCGGGCGAGGAACCCGGCAGCGGGCGCGCGCAGCGGGAGATCTCCGCCCTCGTAGGAACCTTCGCGCCCCGCGCACTTGCCGGGCGCACCCTCGCGTGGGCGCTACTCATCGAACCCGCGGGGGAACGCATCGACGCCGAACGCCTCACCCACCGGCGCGCCTACGCAAGGGAGATGGAAGCGATCGTCACCCGCGGCATCGCGGCCGGGGAACTTCCCCAGCAGGATCCGCGGATCGTTGGGCCGGGCCTCATCGGGCTCATCAGCGAGGCGCTCACCGGGCCACTCTCCCCCGAGGGGGCCGTGCCCGCGGAGCATCTCATCACGGCGGTTATCGACATGTGCCTGCGGGCAGTAGGAGGAACACCATGACCACCCACGACGTGACGAACCAAGCGCCGCCGCGCGCGGACATCAACGAATTCACCACGAACCTGCCCCTGGTGGAGGGGGTGAAGCGGTACGACGCCGAATGGGCGCTTCCCGACCTCGAGGCCACCGGGGAGCTCGTCGGCCGCGCCGATTTCCAGCGGGATGCGCGCCTCGCGCACGAATTCCCGCCGACGTTGCACACCCACGACGCCCACGGGCACCGGATCGACGAGGTGGAGTATCACCCCGCCTACCACCGCATCCTGGGCGCAGCCGTCGCTGCGGGTGCGCACACGAGCGCGTGGGCCGACCCGCGGCCCGGGGCGAACGTCGCCCGCGCAGCGCAGTTCATGCTCTTCGCCCAGGTCGAACCTGGGCACGCCTGCCCGATCTCGATGACCCACGCCGTGGTTCCCTCCCTGCGCTTCTCCCCGGAGATCGCTCAGGAGTGGTTCCCGCGGGTTGCCAGCAGATCCTACGATCCCGCGCTCGCCGAGGGGAAGGCCGGGGCGATCTTCGGGATGGCGATGACGGAGAAGCAGGGAGGTTCCGACGTCCGCGCGAACACGACGGCGGCGTCGCCGGCCGGGGACGGCACGTGGATGCTCACGGGCCACAAGTGGTTCTGCTCCGCGCCGATGTCCGATGCGTTCCTCGTGCTCGCGCAGGCACCGGGGGGATTGAGTTGTTTCCTCGTGCCGCGGGTCCTTCCCGGCGGGGAGCGGAACCCGTTCGCGATCCAGCGGCTGAAGAACAAGCTCGGCAACAGGTCGAACGCCTCCGGCGAGGTGGAGTTCTCCGGTACCACCGGATGGCTCGTGGGCGAGGAGGGCCGCGGGGTGCGCACGATCATCGAGATGGTTGCCCGCACCCGGCTCGATAACGTCTTCGGCGCGGCGGCGGGGATGCGCCAGGCCCTCGCGGAGGCGCTGTGGCACGCGCGGCACCGGAAGGTCTTCGGCGCGCTCCTCATCGACCAGCCCGCGATGGCGGGCGTGTTGGCCGACCTCGCCCTGGAATCCGAGGCGGCGACGGCGACGGCGATGCGCCTCGCCCGTGCCCACGACGAGGACGCGCCGGACACCGATGCCGCCTTCCGCCGGCTCGCGACGGCGGTGAGTAAGTACTGGGTGACCAAGCGCGGGCCCGAGCATGCCTATGAGGCGATGGAGTGTCTCGGGGGCAACGGGTACGTGGAAGATTTACCCCTCGCACGCCGGTACCGGGAACAGCCCGTGATGGCGATCTGGGAGGGGTCGGGCAACGTCATCGCCCTCGACGTGCTGCGCGCCCTCGTGCGCGATCCGGACTCCCTCCATGCCTTCGACGCCGAAGTCTCCCGCGCCGAGGGCGGCCACCCACTGCTCGATGCCCACCTGGAGCGCACCCGCGCCTTTGCCGAGCAGGTGGCGCGCCTCGCCGCGGCGGGTGACCCGGCGGCGCAGGTGCGGGCGCGGGCGCT
>JAJYRV010000450.1 GCA_021793935.1 Actinomycetes bacterium
GGCGAACGCCTCGGTGAGGGAGCGGACGCCGTGGTCGACCTGGCTGGCGGCGCCGGGCCGGCCCAGCAGGTGGGCGAGGGCGAAGACGTGAGTCATTCGGCAGGTGAGGAATAGGTCGTGGCCCTTCGCGGCGACCACCTCGCCGGCGTCGTCGAGGTATCCGAAACCGTGCGGGGTCCCCGCTTCGGAGGCGAAACCTACGAGCGCATCGAATTCGTTTTCCAGCCACCGCGCGTGCGCGGGCGAAGCGAGCCACATGGCACCCAGAGTACCGCGGCCGTTAGTCCCCGCCGAGTGCCCTCGCCTTTTCCATCGCGTTGGTGAGGTTGTTCCGGCAGTTCTGGGTCGTGGGGTGGTCCCCGCCGAGTAACCGCATCGCATCGGCGAACGTCGTCCGGTAGAGCTCGATCGCTTCCTCAAGTCGTCGGGCCGCCTCATAGGCGCCGCCGAGGTTGTTCCGGCACATCAGCGTGTTTTCGTGGGATTTCCCGAGGGTCTGCTCGCAGCCGGCGAGGGTGCGTTCATAGAGCTTGATCGCCTCGTCGATCCGGCCGACCAGCTGGTAGGTGTAGGCGAGGTTGTTGCCGGAGAAGAGGGTGTCCGGGTGGTCGGGACCGAGGGCGTGCTCGCGGGCGGTGAGGTTTTCTTCGTAGGTTTCGATCGCTTCTGACAGTCGGCGGGCGGCCTCGTATGCGTGGGCGAGGTTGTGGCGGGCGGTGAGCGTGTCGGGGTGGTTCGGCCCGAGCACGCGCATCCTCTCCTCGAGCGAGTGCGTATATAGCTCGATGGCCTCATCGAAGCGTTCCCCCGTTTCGTATGCGAACGCGAGGTTGTTCCTCGTGGTCAGGGTCGAGGGGTGTTCCGGTCCGAGCGTGCGTTCCCGCCCGGCGAGCGTGATTTCATATTCGGCGATCGCCTCATCGATCCGGCCAGCCGATTCATATGCCCCCGCGAGCGTGGCCCGGGAGACCAGCGTGGCGCGATGGTCGGTTCCCAGGACCCGCTGCCGCCCCGCGAGGGTTTCTTGGTACAGCATGATGGCGCTTTCCAACCGGCCGCCGCCCTCGTAGATTCCCGCGAGCAACGCCTTGGTCGTGAGCGTGTCGGGATGTTCTGCGCCAAGTACGCGCTCCTGTTCTGAGGCTGCCCGCTCAGCGATGGCGTTCGCTTCGCTGATGCGGCCGGCGATCGCGTAGGCGCCCGCGAGGGTGAACCTCGCCTCGAGAGTCGCGGGGTCGTCCATACCGAAGGCCGATTCGCACTGGGCGAGGGAGCGGGCGTAGAGATCGATTGCTCCGCGCATCCGCCCGGTCTCCTCGTAGGCTTCAGCGAGGAGGTTCTGGGCAGCCAGGTCGCGCCGCGTGAACGGGGTTTCCTCGCGGCCTATTCTCGACACGTTCGGCTCAAGCGAGCGGATGATTTCTTGCGGGGCGAGGGAGCCGACCTCGACCGCCGGGCCGAACCGGGAAATCGCATCGCTGGTACCGGTGAGAAGCACTTGGGCGTTGGGGCGCTCGGGCGAGGGTTCGCGAGTGAACAGAGCGAGAACCTCGTAGAGTTCCGCAGGCGAGGCGGCGCCGTCGATAATCACCAAGCTGCCGGGCGGGGTGGGTTGTTCCGCCAGTCTGGGAAGTTCGGAAGCGGGCCCGACGCCTTCGCCCCGGCGCAGCGAGAACCAGTGCACGCACGGCGCTTCACTGCCGGGGAGCAGGCGCGCGTCGGCTCGCCACGCGGCGAGGAGCGCCGCCGCGGTCGCTGCGGGGCGCGGGCCGATGAGGAGCACCGGCGATTCGCCCTGCTCGAGGAGTTCCCAGACCTGCCGGACCGCGTTCTCGAGCGGCGCCTCGCCGCGTGCTGCGTCGGCGTGCGCTGGCACGTGTTGTTGCACCTATTCCACCTTTCGGTTCGCAATTCAGCGTTGCGAACGCTTCGGCCCCCGTCTTTGGAAAGTATAGGGTTTCGGCGGAGCTTAGGCCTGTTGCGGAGGTTGGCAATGGGGGTGCGCGATCTATGGCGGCGGGGCATGATGGAAATATGACTGATGAGCACGAGAACGACTCCCAACAGCCGGCGGGCACCTCGAGCGAGGAGAGCGAGGGGCGGCCGAAGATCGTCATCACCTCCGATGAGGGGGTCGCGATGGCCGACCCGAGTGAGGATCCCACCCAAGGCGTGCCTGAACCCGCCAAGGTGATGCGGATCGGGACGATGATCAAGCAGCTCCTGGAAGAGGTGAAGGCGGCCCCGCTGGACGAAGCGGCACGCGACAAGCTCGCGGAGCTGCACGAGCGGTCGGTGAACGAGCTCAAGGGCGCCCTCTCGGACGAACTGGCCGAGGAGATCGACCGGATCGTGCTCCCGCTCGCGGAAACTCCGTCCGAGGCGGAGATCCGGGTCGCGCATGCCCAACTCGTCGGCTGGCTGGAGGGTCTGTTCCACGGTATCCAGACCGCGCTGGTGGCCCAGCAGATGCTCGCGCAGAACCAGCTCAAATCGATGCGCCGGCAACTTCCGCCCGGGATGATCCCGCCGCAGCAGGCCGGGCGGGAGGAGCCGCCGGGCAGCGACGGGCCGGGCCAGTATCTCTGAGCTACTCCG
>JAJYRV010000023.1 GCA_021793935.1 Actinomycetes bacterium
GTCCAACGGCGCCGCCCCGGAAAGGATCGTGCGCACGGAGGAGATGTCGTAGTCGTCGACGATCGGGTGTTTGGCGAGGGCGACGGCGATGGGTGGGGCGATGAAGATGTAGGTGCACCCGAACCGTTGAATGGTCTCGAGGAAATCCACGAGGTCGAACCGGGGCATCGTCACGAGCCGTGCGCGTTGGCGGAGGGCAAGGTTGAGGAGCACGGTCATCCCGTAGATGTGGAAGAAGGGCAACACGGCGAGCACCCGATCCTCGGGGGTGACGTCGATGATCGCCCGGGATTGTTCCACGTTCGCCACGAGGTTGCGGTGGGAGAGCATCACTCCTTTGGGTTCCCCGGCGGTTCCCGAGGAATAGGGAAGCACCGCGATGTGGGTGGCTGGGTCGAATTCAACCTCGGGGGCCGATTCACCGGCACGGAGAAGTTCCCCCAAATTGGGGTGGCCCGCGGCGCCGTCGAGGACGATCAAACGCTCATCGGGGATCCCTACGGTTGCGGCCGCTTGGGCGGCCTGCGGCAGCAACGGGGAGACGGTGATGAGCCAGGTCGCCTGGGCATCGCGCAGCTGCGTGGCGATCTCCGCGGCGGTGTAGAGGGAGTTGATCGTCGTGAGCGTCGCGCCGATCCGCAGGGCGCCGTGGAACACGGTCGCGAAGGCGGGGATGTTCGGGCACAGGACCCCGAGGACCGTTCCGACCTCGACCCCGCGGGCGGCGAGGGCCCCGCCAAACGCATCCACCTGGGCGCGCAACTGCTCGAAGGTGGTTTCTGCCCCGTCACCGGGGTCGACGAGGGCAACCCGGCCCGCGTCCTCGGGCGTGAGGGTGCCGAAGAGGGAGTCATAGATCGAAATGTTGGGGATTTCGACGTCGGGGTATGGGCTCGTGAACATCGTTGTTCTCCCTGAAGATCGTGGTGCTGTTGAGTTTACTGGCGCGGGCCGGGGTTGTCGCGGGAATCCGGGGCGAGGTGTGCCGGCTGGACCGCATACGCGCGCAGTCCGCCGGGGTCGTTCACCACGACGTAGTCCCCTTCCCCCGCAACGGCGGCGAGCACGGCGTCCTGATCCCAGGGCGGGGCTGCGCGCATGACGAGGGGGTGGACGTGCGCTCCGGTTGCTTCTCGCACCTGCCGGGCGAGGCCTGCGTCCTCCGCGCCGACGAGCGTGATCGAGCGGCGCCGGACGGGGGGTTGGGCCGCCGACCGGCGTAGGTCGGTGCGCAGCGCGGGGCCATGAAGACCTGCCGCGGCGAGTGCGGCGATGAGCGCGCCAAGGGGGTTCTTGGCCGTGCGCAGCGATCCGAGGGTGAGTCCCGTGCCCACCGCATCGCGGAGCAGGTCGACAGCGGCGACGATGAGGGAGAGGAGCGCCGCTACGCCGCAGATCCCCAGAACCACGATGAGATACACCCGCCGGACGCGTGAGTCTCCGCCCGCCCGCCGCGCGCGGCGCCAATGCCGCCACCACAGCGGCGCACCGATGAGCAGGAGGGTGAGCCCGGCGAGGAGCGTGTTGCGGGAGGTTCCTTCGCTTCCCGGCGCCGGGGTCATTGCCTCGAGCGCGGCGACGACGAGGATTCCTACGGCCGCAGCGGCAGCGCCCAGGCCGATGCCGGCCACGACGTGGGCATACACGGCCCGCACGACTCCGCCGCCGGCGGAGTCGGGGGCCACGAAACTACGGTGGTACCCCCAGAGGGTGAGGCCAGTGACGACGGCGGCGATGTGGGCGGGCCAATCCGTCCACGTGCCAACGGCGGCGGGATCTTCGAGGAGCTGGATGAGCCCGCGCCACACGAGGGCCCCTGCGCCCGCGAGGGTGAGCACGAGCCCACCGGCGACGCCGAGCAGCAGAACATAGGTGTGCCAGGCGGCGCTCCGAGGCAGGCGGGCCGCCCGCCTCGGCCAATACAGCAACCACGCGCCGCCCCCGGCGACGAGGAGCCCCGCGGCGGAGGCGAGTTCGTACGGGCCCCCGGCAAGCAGGGGCGCGCCCCGAAACAGTTCGAGTGCCTCGGCAAGGAGCAGGAACAGCCCGGCCGCCCCGAGCACCAATCCGATCACGGCGGCGAGCAACTCGTGCCCGGCTTTCGCGCAGGCGGGAACGCGCACGAGCCAGTGCCCGGCCCACAGTCCGCCCCAGGCAATGGCTCCGGCCGCGGCGACGGGGTCGACCCCCTCCCCGATGAGGAGCGCCGTGACCAGTGCGTGCACGCGGTCCGCGCCGAGCGCCAGGCCTGTGAGGGCGGCGGCGCCGAGGTACCCCGCATAGAGCAGGGAGTCGGCTTCGCGGGGTTCTCGGGCATGGCAGCGGCGGGTCCACCACGCGACGCCGGCCGCCAGGGGCAGGGCGAGGAAGGTGAAGGTAAGGGCTTGGGCGAGGGCGTAGGAATGGTCCTGCCAGGGGGCGGGGATGCCGGCGCCGAAGGCCATGCTCAGGAGGCTCTCCACCCCGGTTGCCGCCGTGACGAATAGCGCGTAGAGCACCGCGTATTGGAAGGCGCGGCGCACGCCGCTGCCGGGCACGTCGCGGGCCCGGCGTGCCCCCGCGACGAGGATCCCGACCCCGCCGATGAGGAGCACGATGAGTAACAGAGCGATGATCATTGCGTGCCCGCCCCACAGACGTACACCGGCCAGGGTTCTCCGGTGATACGCCACTGCCCATCCAGGCGGCTCAACTCGAACGTCTCCTCGTGACTGACGTCGTCGAGCACGCCTGCACCGACTCGGGTGATGTTCACCGTGACCCGAGTGGTCCCGCCCGCGAGGCTCGAGTGCCGGTAGCTCACCGCCGTGCGGCCCGGGTGATACGCGGCGCGAACGTCCTCCACGTCACACCCCAGCCGCGGGTCGAGCAGGTCGACGGCGGTGCTGGGATCGCCCTCGACGAGCGCGGCGACGTAGCGTTCCACGACACCTTGTGGCGTGCCTGGGTCGAAATGCGGATCGTCCTGATTGCTCGTGACGATGGCCGCGCCCACGGCGGCGCCCACCACGGCGGCAGTCACTGCCCCGAGGCCGAGGTTTGCCCGCACGTTCATGAGGTAAGCATCCCGTAACTTCCCTACCTTGGATAGGGCCTGCCCGTTACACTCGAGGACGTGAGAGAGGAATCCCTGCGGCGCGTCTGGCCCGCCCTATTGGTTGCGCTCACGAGCATCATCGCAGGTGGTTTACTCTCCGCGACCACCGCGCATGCCGCGACCCGATCGGCCAGTTGGGCGGCCGCCTACCTCGTGCTCGTCGCGGGTGTGGGAACGGGCGGGCTCGCCGCCGGCCGGGCCGTGCTATCCGCCCCGTTCCCGCGCCCGGCCCGGGTCTGGGTGGAGTTCGTTCTCTGGTTCGCGGGCAATGCCCTCGTGCTCCTGGGCACCTTGCTCCACCCGCGGTGGCTCGTCGACGTCGGCGGCGGACTGCTCGTCGCCTCGCTCGCCTCCGTCGTTGCCGGGGTCCGCCGTGGCGCCGGCCCGGTCGGTGCGCGACGGCTATTCCTCACGCTCGTCACCGTGCTCCTGGTCAGTATCCCCGTGGGCCTGTTCCTGTCCCACGTGCAGTGAAGGGCCGCCGCGGCGATGAGCGGGCGGTCAGGCGCTCCCGGGCCAGTAGTGGCTATCGGGTAACGGCCGGGGCCCGAAGATCGCCTGCCCCACCCGCACGCACGTCGCACCTTCCTCGATCGCGGTCTCGAAGTCGCCGCTCATCCCCATCGACAGCTCGCCGGGCCCCACGAGCCCCTCCTCACGGGCCTCATCGCGTAGCCGCCGCAGCACTGAAAAGCAGCTGCGCACCCGCTCGGTGTCTGCGGAAAACACCGCGAGGGTCATCAGCCCCTGCACCTTGAGCGAGGAGTATACCGAGAGTTCGTTCAGGAACGGCAGCGCTTCCTCGGGCGGCAGGCCGTACTTCGACTCCTCACCCGAGGTGTTCACTTGCACGTACACCCGCAGCTCTTTGTTCGCTGCCTGCAAGCGGCGGTCGAGGGCGGCAGCGGCGCGGTGACGGTCGAGTGCGTGAAATTCGTGGGCGAAGGCAGCGACGTCTTTTGCCTTGTTCGTCTGCAGGTGCCCGATGAGCGACCACCGAACACCCAGGTCGGCGAGGTTCTCCGCCTTCCGTTTCGCTTCTTGGACCTTGTTCTCCCCCAGCTCGAGGCAGCCGGCGGCGACGGCGGCGCGGATTCGCTCCTCCGGCACCGTTTTCGACACGGGCAGGAGCCTAATCTCACCGGGATCGCGACCGGCCCGGCGGGCAGCGTCGTCGATCCGGCGGTGGACGGCGGCGAGGTTGGCCTCGATACTCATGTGAGCTCTTCCTAGATCCGAATGTAGGCGGCGCCCTCGTGCTGGGCGTTGGCCAGGGCGATCACCGCCGAGGGCACCGTGCCCACCCCGGGCCGGAGCCCATCGGGCGTGAGACCGTGTTGGCTCAACGCTCGCTCACACGCCCAGATGCTCACTGCGGTGCCCACGTCGATCGGCTCGGATCCGCTGAGCCCGGTCACCGCCTCACCGTTGACGACGACCTGCACCCGCATGGGCTCGCGGGAGGTAATGAGTTCCGCGGCGGACAGCGCACGAGCGACGTTCGCGGGCTGATCCGATACGTGCAGGACAACGAGTCCAGCCATGATTCACTCCTTGGTAGGGGTAGGCCGATCGTACCGGCCCGCGGGCACCGCATGGGCGAGGGTGATGAGCGTAAGGAGCTGCTTTCTCGCCATCGGCAGGTCGGCCCAGGCGAGCAGGTAGCGCCGGATCCGGGCGAAGAAACCCGTGGCCGGCAGCCACATCGTGTACTGCAGCACCGAGGCCGTGCCAACCTCGTGCACGTCGTAGCGGATGAGTACCTCCCCGAAGATGGCTCGCGGAACCCGGGAGGTCATCTTCGCCTCGACGTGGCGCTCGCCGTTACCGGTGACGGTGAATATGTACATGAGCGGATCACCCGC
Organism: Actinomycetes bacterium; assembly: GCA_021793935.1. The sequence continues at coordinate 4,963 of JAJYRV010000023.1, forward strand.
CTCCAGATCGCGCAGGGCCGGATCGGGGCGGCGCGGGCTGCGTCTGCCGAGGTTATCGATCCAGTCATAGGAGTAGGGGGCTCGGCGCAATTGCGCGACCCACATCATCACCGACCCCGGGTCCGCGCGGGTGACCGCTGTGCGCGTGATCGGCGCGCCGAACTCGGCCGTGCGGGAAGGGACGTTTGCGCGCGGCGGCGCGCCCCAGTGCCAGGGGATCTGGGCTCCGGCGGCCGAGGTGCGCGTACTCATCGCCTCCTACCCTACTCGGGCGCCTTGCCACCTTCCCCAAGCGATCGCCGATTCCAAGACGGCCGGATAGGTAGAAAGCCCCGCAGAATCTCGGTGCTCGCGATTAGACTGGCAGTCCACCGCAGGAAACCGGCGGGGAACGACTCCGTTGGATGCGGTTGGAACTCATCGTGAAGGAGAGTCGTTCATGGCCCACAAAGACATCCCAAGCCGTGGTGATATCGACCTTTTGGCCGCGGTTCGCGAACCCAATTGCGTGTCCATTTACACTCCCGCGGGCCCGTTGCCCGAGGATGGGGAGCGGGCGCGGATCGAGTTGAAGAACCAGTTGCGTGAGGTGCTCAGGCAACTGGAGTCCGCCCAGGTTGATAAAGACCAGCTTGAGCGGGTGAAGGAGTCGGTGGAAACGCTCCTACAGGATGCTTTGTTCTGGCAGTACCAGTCGAACTCGCTGGCGGTGTTCGTCTCGGAAGGCATGTTTGAGACCTATCGCCTTCCCAACCGGTTCACCGCGACCGTGGATATCGCGGACCGGTTCTATATCAAGCCGCTACTGCGCACGATCACGTTCCCGCAATCGGCATATGTGCTCGCGCTCGCGCAGAACTCCGTGCGGCTGGTGAAGGTGGCCGCAGATACTCCCGCGCGGGAACTGCAACCGGCGGAGATGCCTGCGGATATCGATTCCTACCTCAACCTCGACCTCTCGGGTCGGGCCACCTTCGGCAAGGGCAGCGAAGACGGCGATCTTCGCGCTCAGCAGTACACCGCCGCCATCAACAAGGCGATCCTGCCGGTGTTACGCCGGGAGAGACTGCCGTTAATCCTCGCCTCTGCTGAGCCGTTGGCGAGTGCCTACCGGCGTACGAACTCGTATAAATTCCTCACCCAGGAGATGATCTCGGGCAACCCCGAAAGTCTCTCCCCGGAGCAACTGGCCGAACGGACTCGGCCGATCCTGGACGACCTGTACGCCCAGGAGATCGCCGAGGTGCGCGAGGACTTCCAGGCAAAAGCCGCCCAGGGCCTGGGCTCAACCGACCTCGCCCACATCGCCCGCGCCGCGGTGTACAACGCGATCGATTCGCTCATGGTCGACATTGACCAACGGATCCCCGGCTATGTGGATGAGACCACCGCCGAAGTGATCGAGTCCTCGCAGGACGACGCGTCGAACTACGGTGTCGGTGACGAGATTCTGCGCCGGACCCTCATCGTCAACGGCAAGGTGTACGCGGTGCGCGCCGGCGACATGCCCAACGGTGCGGCGTTGGCAGCGACCTTCCGCTTCCCGGTCTAAGCCCGCGGCTGAGCCCGCGACCGACCGCCCCCGGATCCCGGGGGCGGTTCTTCGTGCGGGCAGCGTGCGCTATCCGCACTCCCCAGACATCTGCCGGTGAACGCCGTAACGAGCACGACCAGTGAGGTCGCTGCGCCGAAGGCGGCGACCAGCGGGGTCTGCCAAGTCGCGAGGGCGAAAGCCATGATGAATGCCGCGATCGCTCCCCGCACGATCCGGTTCCCAAGAGGGCCACGCCGGTTCCATTTACCCACCTCCACAGCATACCCCACGGGGTATCCTCTCGACCGGGTCCGTTGCACGGTGCTGGGAAGCACTGCCGGTGTGGGCCCAGGCGGTTAGCCAAGCCTATCCTTGCTAGAATCCGCGCCGTTACTGGGGTTCAATGGAGTCATGAACCTCCTGCGCCGCTACCCCCTCGTCCTTGCCACGATCGCCGTCGGGCTCCTGGTCGCCGGGCTCTACCTCGCAAATGCCGCGACGGCGGCGCGGTTCGCGGCGACCATTTACGTGCTCGGGATTATCGTGTGGGTGAGCGTGGGGATGGTCAAAGATATCCTGCGCGGGCATTGGGGGCTGGACATCCTCGCCGTCGTCGCGATGGCAGCCACCCTCGCCACCGGCGAGTACGCCGCGGGGCTCATCGTTGCTCTCATGCTCACCGGCGGGGAGGCGTTGGAGGATTACGCCGAGCAACGGGCCCGCCGGGAACTCACCGCGCTCCTCGATCGGGCGCCCGATATCGCCCACGTGCTCCCTTCTGCGCAGGGCGCACCCGAGGATCGCCCGGCGGACGAGGTCCTCCCCGGCGACCTGCTTCTCATCCGCCCCGCAGAGACCGTGCCCGTCGACGTCGAACTCGTGAGTTCATCCGCGGCCTTCGATACCTCCTCCCTCACCGGGGAGAGCCTGCCCGTGACGCTGAGCGCAGGCGCGGAGGTCCCCTCGGGGGCGGTCAACGGCACGGACGCCGTCACCGCCCGCGCCCTGCGACCGGCGTCGGAAAGTCAGTACCAGCGCATCATCACGCTCGTCCATGAGGCTCAAGAATCGAAGGCGCCCATCGTGCGTCTCGCCGACCGGTTCGCGGTTCCGTTCACGGTGTTCTCCCTCGTGCTCGCCGGCATCGCCTGGTGGGTGTCGGGGGATCCCACGCGGTTCGCCGAGGTGCTCGTGCTCGCCACCCCGTGCCCGCTCCTCATCGCCGCCCCGGTCGCGTTCCTCGGCGGGCTCTCACAGTCGGCGAAGAACGGCGTCATCGTCAAGGGCGGTTCGGTGCTCGAAGCCCTCTCGCGGGTGCAGACGGCTGCATTCGACAAGACGGGCACACTCACCCAGGGCCGTCCCGAGCTCACGGACGTTCACCCTGCCGAGGATTTCACCGAGACGGAGGTGCTCACCGCCGCCGCAGCAGCGGAGCAGTACTCCACGCACGTGTTCGCCTCCGGGATTCTCCGTGCCGCGCGGGAACAGGGGCTGGAGCTCTCCGCGGTCACCGACGCGAGCGAAATCGCGACGAACGGGGTGGAGGCCACCGTCGCGGGCACCCAGGTCCGGGTCGGAAAACTCTCGTTCATCACCGCCCTCCTGGGCGATTCCGAGCGGCCGGAGCCCGCAACGTTGAAACCAGGACACGCCGCCGCCTACGTCGCAATCGGCGGGAGGTACGCGGGCACCTTGATCCTTGCCGATCCGATTCGCGAGGAGGCCCCGGACGTCGTTCGTTGGCTCGCAGCCCGTGAGGTCCACCAAGCGGTGCTCACCGGGGATGGGGCGGCGACGGCGGCGGCGGTCGCGGACGAGGTGGGGATCGCCGAGGTGCACAGCGAACTGCTCCCGGAGGACAAGGTGCGCCTGCTCTCGCAGTTTCCGCATCCGAATCTCATGGTGGGTGATGGCGTCAACGACGCGCCCGTCCTCGCGGCGGCGGACGTCGGGATCGCGATGGGCGCCAAGGGCGCGACGGCCGCGGGCGAAGCGGCGGACGCCGTCATACTGCACGACGACCTCGGCCGGGTCGTCGACACGGTTCACATCGCGAAGCACACCGTCTCGGTCGCCCTCACGGCGATCTGGATCGGGATCGGCCTGTCGGTGGGGCTCATGGGCATCGCCGCGACGGGGGCGATCCCCGCCGTCATCGGCGCGCTCACCCAGGAGTTCGTCGACCTCGCGGCGATCCTGTACGCCCTGCGGGCGCGCCGGGCCCGCCCGATCTTCCACCGATCCGGTCAGCGTTTAGCCGCTGGTCGCGGCGAGCTTGCGCGGGTCTGAGCCCCACCGGGTTCGTTCCTCGAATTCTCCGCCTGCCGCGTCGCGTGGGTGGGGGTGAAGAAGACGCTGCCCACCATCATGATGACGGTGGTGACCATGACGACGAAGAACACCACGCCGTCGTCGAAACCGTCGAGGTTCAGCCCGGCGGGGATCGAGTAGAACAACACGATCGTTACCAGGCCGCGTGGGGCGAAGAACAACTCCGGCAACACGTGCGCACGCAGGAAGACCCGAAGGTAGACATACCGGGCGAGGAAGATCGCGGTGATAATGGCGCTGCCGACCGCGAGCACGCGCAGATCGAACAGGGAACGCACGTCGATCATGTATCCGAACAGCGTGAAGAATACGGTTCGGATGAGGAACGCCGCCTCCGACGTCACCGACTTCACCGTTTCGGCGGCAGTTTCCACGTTCTTGATTCCCAGCCGCCGGTGCAGGGGGTGGAGTTTGGGTTGCCGCCAGTTGTTGATGATGAGCCCGAAGATGAGCACCGTGAGGAGGGTGGGGATCTGCCAGATCTGCCCGACCGAGTACACCAGCAGCAGCACCGGCAGGATGAGGAACGCTTTGATGTTGACTCTCACGCGGGCGAGGAGAAAGAGCAGGATGATCGAAACGACCACCGAGAGCAGCAACGCCAGGGCGATGCTGCCAATGTTCAGGGCGATCATTCCCACCGAGAACCCCTGGCCGGCGACGAGCACGTTGAACAGCAGAATTCCAAAAATGTCGGAGAGCGCCGATTCGTAGGTGAGGAATTCGCGTTTATCTTCACTCAGGTAGGAGATCGAGGAGGCGACGATGGTCGAGGAGATCACCGCCAATGGGGCGGCGTAGACGAAGCTCAGCAGCCACCCTTGGGAGAAAGTGAGCTGAATGATCACGGCGATGAGCGCGACCGAAAGGCTGAGCACGAACGCAGCCGATCCGGTTGCCCGTCCGATCAATGGCAGTTTTTCCCGGTGGATATTGAGATCGAGTCCCGCCTCGAGAAGGATGAGAATGAGCCCCAACACCCCGAAGAATTGGATGAAGTCGAGGGGGATCTCCACGTAGCGACCCGCTGCCGTCGTGATCTCCCGAATGCCGACCCCGAGGGCCAGCAGCATGAGCACCGTGGGGATCCGGGTGCGGGCGCTGAGGATAGAGAAGACGTAGGAGACAATAACGAGCCCGCTCAGCGCCGTGATGGCGAGGTAGACGTCGAATTCGATCATGTTCTTTCCCCGATCGGTGGGAGGGATTGAAGTGATCCACCGTAACCAAGGCGAACGGATCGTCCAAACCTCTGTGCTGTGTGCCACCCCCGCGGTAATATTCGCGGGGACGGTCCTCACGCGAGCGACATCGAAGTGGAGTTAGGTGGCTGGGGTCGGAGCGAATGTCATCCGCCTCCTTGGCGTGGCAACCCCGTTGTATCTGTCGATGGCCGCCGCCTCTGCCAGCGCGATGGTGAGCTCGGCCGCGTTAGGACGGTTTCAGACCCTCGCGCTTGCCGCTTTCGCCGCGGCTAGCGCCGTCTACACACCGGCGGTGGCGGCCGTCACGGGCGCGGTGCGAGGCTCGATGCCGTTCATCGCGGAGGCGCGGGAAGATCCCCGGCGGCTCCGGGCCGCCCTCACCCACGCGTTGTCGTTGGCGCTCGCGGTCGGCGGGTTGGGGGCGGGGGCGGTGCTCTGCGTTCCCGTCCTTGCCGCCGCGATCGGGATTCCCCGCGGAGTCCTCGCCTCGTTGGGTGCCCTTCCTGCGCTTCTTGCCGCTGCGCTCGCCGTCGCCGCCGTGAACGCCGTGGCGGTCTCGGCGCTCGTGAGCCTGCACCGGCCCCGGCCGGTCCTCTTCAGCGGGCTCGCCGCTGCGGCCACCTCCGCCGCCCTCGCCCTGCTCCTCGTACCCGGTGCAGGTCCCCTCCCCCCGCTGGGCGCGGCGGGAGCCGGTGCTTCCGCGCTGGCCTCGCAGGTCGTCAGCGCGGCGATCGCGGGGAGCGGGCTGCGCACCGAACTCGCCCGGCGCCCCAGCGCGTGCGCGGGACCGCGGCGCCGGCCCGAGCTGCGCGAGGTCGCGCGCCAGGCGCGGGTGGGGGTGCCGATGGCCGGGACGGTGTTGGTGAAGTTCGGCGTCCTCGGGCTCGTCACGCTCGCTGCCAGTCGCATCAGCGCGGCGGCGGGGGCGGCCCACAGCATCGCGACGGCGTTGGTCGGGATTACCTTCGCCGTCGCCGTTGCGATCGGCCAGGCCCTCATTCCCCTGCTCAGCGCCCCGGACGCGACGGCGGCGACCCGGCGAACAGGGATGCGGGCGGCGCTCGGCGTCGCGACCGTCGCGCTCGTTCTCTTCGCGGCAGTGCTCATCTGCGCCGGCCCGCCCATCGCCGCGATGTTCAGCCGGGACCCACCCGTGCTCGCGACCCTCACGCGGATCATGCCCATCGTCGCGGTTTCTATCGTTCTCGACGGCGTCCAGGCGGTGTTCGGCTTCGGCCTCACCGCGTTGAAACGCTCCGCGGTGAGCTTCACGATCTTCTCCGTCGTCTACGGGGCGCTTGCGCTGGTGAGCCTGCCCGCTTCGACGAGGTTCGGGATGAGCGGCGTGTGGGTGGCTATTGCAGGCGCGAACGCGCTGGCGGCCGTGGGCCAATACCTCGCGTTCTCCCGCGCGGCGGTTCACGTGAAGAAGTACCGCACGAGGTGAAAGAAGACCGGGGCCGCGAAGGTGAGGGAGTCGAGGCGATCCATCACTCCCCCGTGTCCGGGTATCAGATCGCCGAAATCCTTGATCCCCCGGTCGCGTTTGATCGAGCTCATCACCAGGCCCCCGGCGAAGCCGAGCACGCACGAGAGGAAGGCCATCACTCCCGCCTGCCAGGGGGCGAACGGGGTGAGCCAGGCGAGCGCGCTGCCGAGCGCGGTCGCGGTGAGCACACCGCCGATGAAACCTTCCCAGGTCTTGTTCGGGCTCACCGAGGGCGCGATCGGGTGGCGGCCAAAAAGTTTCCCCCAGATGTACTGCAGCACGTCGGAGCCCTGCACGACGATGACGAGGAAGAGCAATAGGTTCCCGCCCGCTGCTCCCCCGGCGCCCAGCGGCGCCCCGTCGGCCGCCTCGCGGCCCTGTTCGATCGCGACGGGCAGGTGGAGCAAGGCGGGGTTGAAACTGAGCGCGAACACGCAGACCATGAGCGCCCACTGGGCGATCGCGGTGCGGGTGAGGAAACCGGTGGTGCGCCCGGTGAGGGCGGCAGCGGCGGGGAGGAACAAGAACACGTAGACCGGGATGAACACGGAGTAGAACCCGTACCAGTGTTTCATCAGGAGCGCGTAGTGGATCACGGCGGCGCCGATCACCACCGCCGTCAGCACGCGCCTGCTCCCCATGGGTGCGAGGGTGAGAAACTCCCGAAGCGCGAGTAACGAAAGGGTGCCAAACAGCAGGATCGCGGCCAGCTCTCCGAGAGCGAGCGAGCCGAAGAGGACGGCGATCATCACCCACCATGCGTAGATGCGTTGGCGCAGGTTTGTCAGCAGCTCCTCGTGTTTCGGCGCGCGGAGCCGCCACGTGAGCAGCCAGGCGGTCGCGGTGGCGAGGATGAGGAGCACCCCGACCCCGCCGAGGAGTCGCAGGGCGGTGGCGTCGAGGAGGCCGATGTCGCTAGTCATCATCGCCCTTCCCGCCCGCAGGGGCGTAGGGCGCGGGTGATCCGTCGCAGGCGATTGACTATCGTCGCGAGCGATCCGAGAGCAATGAGGGTGAGAGCCACCATCAACGCGATTCCGCGGAGATTCTCCGGCTCGAAGATCGCGCCGATGCAGGCGAGGAACAGGATCCACATCCGCGCGGGTTTCGCGGTGGGGCCGTCGAAGTAATTGCCCACCCCTTGAGCTGCTCCAAGGGTGCGCACGTAGGCCGTGCCGACGGCGCCCGACGCGGCGAGCCATCCGAGCAGCACGCCGAGGTCGGTGCCACCTTCGGTGGTCACCAGCCCAGCGGTGGCATAGCCGGCAGCGGCGAGGAGTGCGAGGTCGGCGAGCCGATCGGGTATCTCGTTGAACAGGTCGCCGGTGGGTTCGTGCAACCCTTTTTCTACCGCGAGCATCCCATCGAGCATGTTGAACAGGAGCCGCAGCGGGATGCACAGGGCGGTCACGATCAGCAGCGCGGGCCGGGTCGCGCCGGAGGCGGGGCCGCTGAGGACGAGCGTGATGCTTCCGATGATCGCGATGAGGGCGGAGGCAACGGAGATGTGGTTGGGGCGGATCCTTGCGCGGAAGAGGAGGTCTGCCGCGCGCTTCGCCCACCGGGTCTGCCGCTGCGGGATGGTCCGCCGGTCGCTGCCATGTGCGTTCACGTTGACACTTTATCGGCTGCCGCCCTCGTTGCCCTCCATAACCGGCACCACTGCTCCGGCGTGAGGTCCCGCGGCCGGCGGCTGAAGCGGATTCCCGCGCTTGCCACGACCTTCTTCGCCGCGCGGGGCGGCAACTGAGTGACGCTGCCGAGGAGTTGTGGAAAGTTACGGCCCCGGGCGGTGAATACCGACCGGACGAACCGTTCATACCCCGACCGCTCAGCGAGGGGGATGAGCGGTTCAGTCCGCCGCGTGATGCCGAGGATCCCGCCGTCTACTGAGGGTACCGGCGAAAAGTGGTGCGCCGGGACCCGCCCGTGCAGGGCGAACGTGAACCACGGGGCGGCTTGCCCGGTCATCATGGTTCCGCCTCCCACGCCCGCGCGCTTGCGGGCGACCTCCCACTGGATGAGGAGGATCGCCTCCCCCCAGGCGGGTTCGCGAAGCAGCCGGCGAAGGATCGGCGTGGTCAGGTGGAACGGCAGGTTGCCAATGATCGTGTCCGCGGCGAAGCGGTACTCCAGCGCATCCGCGCAGCGCACCTGCACGTGGGGCAGGCGGCGGCGGGCACGGCGGACGTTGCCGGGGTCGACGTCGATCGTTGTCAGGGGCCGGCCCAGTTCTGCGAGCCGGCGGGTGAGCAGCCCGGTTCCGGTGCCGATCTCGAGGATCGAACCGGTGGTGTGGGCCGCGAGAGCACCGAGGTAGGTGAGGGTGGGGCGGTGCGTGAGCAGATTTTCGCCACGTTCGTGTGGTCCGCCCGGGAAAGTGCGGGGCATGGTGCGCTCCAAGTCGAAGGGAGATGACTTGTTCCTGGCGCGCCAACTTCGCCTGGGCTGGCGGTCGGCCGCCGGCCCAGGCCCACTAGCGCGCCGCTATGCGCGGTCGCGGTAGATGAGTTCGCGCGCGAGTGCGAGCGCGCTGATGAGTGTGCCCATGCGCGACACCGTAACAATTTGTTCCGGGCCTGCCCAGCTTATTTTCTCGCCGGAGGAGCTATCGCGCGGGGTACACCCCTTCACGAGCGCGTTTGATCTCGCGGTTGCGAGAT
>JAJYRV010000451.1 GCA_021793935.1 Actinomycetes bacterium
CCACCGTCGGCGATGCGGAGCTCGACTCCACGGGGCGCCCGTTCGCCTCCTACTTCTCCGGGAACACGATCCAGATCTGCCCCGTGGGTGCGCTAACCTCGGCCTCCTACCGATTCCGCTCCCGCCCGTTCGACCTCGTGTCCACCGATTCCATCGCCGAACACGACTCCTCCGGTGCGGCGATCCGGATCGACCACCGCCGCGGAACGGTCATGCGCCGCCTCGCCGGTGACGACCCGGCCGTGAACGAGGAGTGGATCACCGACAAGGACCGGTTCGCCTTCACCTGGCAGAGCGCCCCCGACGTGCTCACCACGCCGATGGTTCGCAACTTCGACACCGGCCAACTCGAGGCGACCTCGTGGTCCGAAGCGATCCACCTCGCCGCCCAGGGCCTCTCCAAGGCGATCTCCACGGGTGGGGTCGGGCTCCTGCCCGGTGGGCGACTCACGCTGGAAGACGCCTACGGCTGGTCGAAGTTCGCCCGGGTCGTCTGCGGCACCAACGACATCGACTTCCGCGCCCGTGCGCATTCCGACGAAGAACTCGCGTTCCTCGGTTCGACCATCGCCGGCTCTTCCATGGACGTGACCTTCGCGGACCTGGAGAACTCGCCGATGGTGCTCCTCGTGGGCTTCGAACCGGAGGAGGAAGCGGGCAACGTCTTCCTGCGCTTGCGTAAGGGTGCGATCGCGGGCCGCACCAAGGTTGCCACGATCGCACCGTTCGCCACCCGCGGCACAACGAAGATGCGGGCGACCCTGCTGGCCACCGACCCCGGACGGGAAGCCGCCACCCTCTCCGCGCTCGGTGCGGGCGAAGGATCGGAACAGATCACCGATGTCGCATCCGCACTGAAGGAAGAGGGCGCGATCATCCTCGCCGGTGAACGGCTCGCCCAGAGTGTCGGCGGCTACAGCGCGCTGGTGGAACTCACCCGCGCCACCGGCGCCCGCCTCGCGTGGGTTCCCCGCCGCGCGGGCGACCGCGGCGCCGTCGAAGTGGGCCTCCTGCCGAACCTCCTGCCCGGGGGTCGGCCCGTGGCGAACGCCGATGCGCGCGTCGACGCCGGCGCCGCGTGGGGCGTCGAGAGCCTCCCCGCAGAGGAAGGGCGCGATCTCGGCGCGATCCTCCGCGCCGCCGCCGGCGGAGAACTTGCCGGGCTCGTCCTTGGCGGGGTGGACCTGCAGGACCTGCCCGACGCCGCGACCGCCGCGGAGGCGGCAGCAAACGTGTTCACCGTGCAACTCGAGGTCCGCCGCAGCGAACTCAGCGAACACGCCGACGTCGTGCTTCCCGTCGCGGCACCGACCCAGAAGTCCGGCACCTTCCTCAACTGGGAAGGCCGCCCCCGACCGTTCGGCCAAGTGTTCCCCACCTCGATGCGTTCCGATGCCGGCGTGCTCGACATGGTCGCCTCCGCGATGGGCACCGAACTCGGCGTTGCGACCCTCGAAGAGGTCCACCGGGACCTCGCCGAATTCGCCGGGTGGGACGGCGAACGCGCTGCCGATCCGGCCGTGCCCGCTGCCGCTCCTGAGGCAGGCGAGTACGTCCTGGCCACGTGGCGGATGATGCTCGACTCCGCCCGGGGACAGGACGGCGAGCCCCACCTCGCGGGCACCGCGCACCGCCCCGTCGTGCGAGTCTCGCCGGCAACGGCCGCGAAACTCGGGGTAGGAATTGATTCCCGGCTCACCGTCAGCGGCCCGGGTGGGCACATCACCCTGCCCGTCGCACCGACGACGATGCCCGACCATGTCGTGTGGCTCCCGCAACATTCCCCGGGCTCCTCGGTCTACCGGATGCTTGGGGTCGGCGCTGGAGCGGCCGTCACTCTCAGTGCTGCAACTGCGGAGGTCATGCAATGAATTTCCCCATTTTGGCTGCGGGGCCGCAACCAGCGGACTTCTCGAATGACACGCTGCTGATCTCCCTGATCAAGGCCGCAGTCATCTTGGTGTTCCTGCTGCTCTCGGTGCTCTTCGCGCTGTGGTTCGAACGCCGCCTCATTGGCCGGTTGCAACAGCGGCTCGGGCCGAACGTGCGCGGCCCGTTCGGGCTCATGCAGTCGATCCCGGATGCGTTAAAGCTCCTGCTCAAGGAAGACATCACGGTCAAGGCCGCCGATAAGATCATCTACCTCATCGCGCCGCTCATCTCGGTGATCAGCGCGTTCATGATCTTCGCGGTCATCCCGTTCGGCCCGGAAACCGAAGTGTTCGGGGTCGTGACCCCGCTGCAACTGACGGACATGCCGATCGCGGTGCTGTACATCCTCGCGATCACCGCGATGGGGGTGTACGGGATCGTACTGGGTGGGTGGTCCTCCGGGTCGACCTACCCGCTCCTGGGTTCGATGCGTTCAGCCGCGCAGATCATCTCCTACGAACTGGGGATGGCCCTATCGCTGGTAAGCGTGTTTATCGTCTCCGGATCGATGTCCACTTCCCAGATCGTCGACGCCCAGACCGGCGCGAACGGCGGCACTTGGTGGGCGTTCGCTCTGCTACCGGCCTTCCTCGTCTACATCGTATCGATGGTGGGGGAGACGAACCGACTTCCCTTCGACCTG
>JAJYRV010000452.1 GCA_021793935.1 Actinomycetes bacterium
CCTCGAGGTGCGAGCGGGCGTGTTCGTGCCCCGACCCGAAACGGAGATGGTCGCCGAGGCAGCGATCCTCGCCGCCCAAGGGGCCACCCGGGCCGCCGCCGCAGGCGCGCCTGGGCCGGTTCGGATCGTCGACCTGTGCACGGGGGCGGGCGGCATCGCCCTCGCCTGCGCCCAGGAAGTACCTGGTGCGCAGGTGTGGGCGGTGGACCTCTCGCCCGAAGCGGTCGCGCTCACCCGGGCGAACGCGGAACGAAACGCCCTCACCGTCTCGGTGCTGGAGGGGGATGTGCACGACGCCGCCCTCCTCACGGAGCTCCACGGCACGGTCGACGTCGTCGTCTCCAACCCGCCCTACATCCCCTTCGAATGCGAACCCCTCGAGGCCGAAGTGCGCGACTACGATCCGCCCGCGGCCCTGTACGGCGGCGGCGTCGACGGCCTTGCGGTACCGATCGCCGTCATCCAGCGCGCTCGGGAGCTGCTCCGCCCCGGCGGCACCCTCATCATCGAGCACGGGGATGGCCAGGGCCGGGCGATGCGCGAGCACGTCGAGCGTCAAGGGGGATTCCGGGAGATCCACACCCAACAAGACCTCACGAATCGGGACCGCATGGTCGTCGCGGCGCGTGATCAAGTGGCACACTAGGTTGCTGTGACTGATCTACGAGACTGCACAGATCCCGATGCCTGGCAACCCCAGCTGGATGCGGCGGCGGGTGCCCTGAGTAACGGTGAGCTCGTAGTGCTGCCCACCGATACCGTCTACGGTGTCGGCGCCGATGCCTTCACCCCCGCAGCGGTCGCGGCCCTGCTCGAGGCGAAGGGGCGCGGGCGGCACAAGCCCCCGCCGGTCCTCATCGGTGACGTGATGACGATGGACGCGCTCGCGACGAACGTCTCCGCTGATGCCCGGGCCCTCGCGCAGGAGTTCTGGCCCGGCCCCCTCACCCTCATCCTCACCGCGCAACCGAGTCTCATGTGGGATCTGGGGGAAACCCGCGGCACGGTCGCGTTGCGCGTGCCCGACCATCCCTGCGCGCTGGCGCTCCTGAAGCAGACCGGGCCGCTCGCGGTCTCCTCGGCGAACCGTTCGGGGCGCGCCCCCGCACTCGAGTGCGCCGATGCCGCCGAGCAACTGGGGGACTCGATCCGCGTGTATCTCGACGCGGGCACCACCCCCGGCCAGGTCCCCTCAACCATCATCGACTGCACGGGCGAGGTTCCGGTGATCCTGCGCGCGGGAGCCATCGGTATCGATGACCTGCGCGCGATCGTGCCGAAGATCGCTGCACCGCGCGAGGAGCAGGGCACTGACGGCGAGGCTAACGCTGAGTGAAGCTCTACCTGTTGTTGATGGCGATCGCCGCCGCGGCGACCTACCTCGCCACCCCGGCGGTGCGGGCGCTCGCCTGTAGGCTCGGCGCCGTCACCCCCGTACGGGAGCGCGACGTGCACGTGCTGCCCACCCCGCGAATGGGCGGGGTGGCGATGTTCGTCGGAATGGCGGTCGCGATGGTCGTCGCCTCCCAGATGCCGTTCCTCGACAAGGTGTTCAACGACTTCACCCCCTGGGCGATCCTCGCCTCGGCCGCCCTCGTCTGCCTCCTCGGGGTCTTCGACGACCTGTGGGACCTCGATTGGATCACCAAACTCCTCGGCCAGATGCTCGCGGCCGGGCTGATGGCCTGGCAGGGGGTGCAACTGGTCACCTTCCCCATCTTCGGCCTGACCATCGGCTCCTCCCGGCTATCGCTCGTCATCACCGTGCTCGTCGTCGTCACCGTCATCAACGCCGTCAACTGGGTGGACGGACTCGACGGGCTCGCCGCGGGCCTCCTCGCGATCGGCGGGAGCGCCTTCTTCATCTACACCTACATGCTCACCCGGCTCGGCAACCCCACGGACTACTCCAACCTCGCCACGGTGATCATCGCCCTCGTCGTCGGCGTGTGCATCGGCTTCCTGCCCCACAACTTCCACCCGGCGCGGATCTTCATGGGCGATTCCGGGGCGATGCTGCTGGGATTGACGATGTCAGCGGCCGCGATCGTCGTCACCGGGCAGATCAACCCCGCGGTGATCCAGAGCCGCCAAGCGTTCCCCGCGTTCTTGCCGCTGCTCCTGCCCGTCGCCGTCCTCATCCTCCCGCTCGTCGACATGGTCGCGACGACGCTGCGCCGGCTCGCGAAAGGAAAGTCGCCCTTCCACGCCGACCGGACCCATATCCACCACCGGCTCCTGGACTTCGGGCACAGCCACCGCAGCGTTGTCCTCATCATGTACTGTTGGGCCGTCGTCATCGGATTCGCCGCCTCGGCGCTCGCGCTGTTTCCCCTCACCCACGTGATTCCGATCGCGCTCGTGGGTATCGTTCTTGCCATCATCGTCACGGTGCGACTGCCCCGCGCCGCGAAAGGGAAGTCATGACAGGTTCCTACATCCGCACCCCCGAGCTCCTCGCCCTCATCCGGAAGGTCTTCAAGGCGCTCCTCGTGGTGACGGTCGTCGTCGGCGGACTCGGGATCGCGATCGGCACGATCGCGTTCGGGCTGCCCGGGCTCTGGGC
>JAJYRV010000453.1 GCA_021793935.1 Actinomycetes bacterium
GCAGCAAATCCAGAATCTCGGTGCCGAAATAGTCGCGGATCTTGGGGTGCAATTCAAAAACGAGGTAAGAATATCGTGGCTGTTGACGAAAAGGAAGAGTTCTCTTGTTATGACCCCAAGTTGTGGGAAAATTGGGGCCGTTGGTTGCACAGGGAATGGTGTCATGGATGCCTCGTAAGCGGCAGTTAACGGACGACTCCGTCAGGCCAATGTACTTTAGTAATACGTCGTATTCTTTAGTAATCCATCATAATGATTATCTAAGTTCAACTAATAGGTTTCCTTTCCTCGGTATTTTGCCCCCAGTAGCGCGTTTCTCGGGCAGTTTGCACGCCCTGGCAGTTGTTCCATCCAGCAGGAGACGAACTGGTTGGAGTGGATGGAAGAACAGTCCGGATCGAGCTCCCAGACAGCCTGGAATTGTGATTCGAGTGGCAGTTGGCTCGGCATTCGAGGAACGCTCAGACCGTGAGTTCAGCGCACATTTCACCTAGTCTCGGCACAAAATACGCCATCAGGGCCGCGACCGATGCGTTGTCGGTGGCCTTGATCGGCCCGCATGAAAAGAGGCGCAGGTCGGTAGCCGATGCGCTTGCCAAAACGCACCGATCCAACATCCGGGAGTTCGACTCTTATCCTCCGGAACCCGATCACTTGCACCAATTGTTGGGGGCTTTCGACGTCGTGGTCCTCGACGGAGACAGCGACCCGGATGTTGCGCTGGGGTTGGTAGAGGAGATGCGCGACAATCGTGGCGCTCCCCTCATCGTCTTTTCCGAGAAAGGCGACAGGGCTCTGGCGGCTCGCTTCCTCCGTGCTGGAGCGCGCGAATTTCTTCTTCTTCCCCTCGATGCCGGCTTAATGTCCGAGGCTCTGATTCGAGCCACGACTCTGCGTCCCAAGCTGGTTTGCGCAGAAAAACTTCAGGGGAAACTGCTCGTCCTGGCCGGCTCTAAGGGCGGATCGGGTGCTACGACCGTAGCCTGCAATCTGGCCATCGCCCTCGCCGAGCTATCGAAAAAGAGTGTACTGCTCGTCGATTTGGCCCTCCCGATCGGCGATGCCGCTCTGTGCCTGGGTATGGCCGCGGAGTATTCCACAGAGGACGCTTTGCGTGCGGTCGACCGGCTGGATGCGGCTTTGCTGGAGACATTCCTGATCAGACACAAATCCGGAGTCTTCGTCCTCGCCGCCCCCGCCAGGGTTCCCGAAATCGAGTTCTCGCGAGAATCCATCGAGAAGCTGATCGCAGTCGCGCGGCGCGGATTCGATCACGTCGTCGTCGATGTGGGCTCGCGGATCGATGTGGCGGGCAAAGCCCTCTTTGGGGTTGCCAACACCACCTACCTGATTACGCAGACGGGTATCTCCGAGTTGCGCAATTCCAACCGCGTGATCTCCCAGTTTTTCGGCGAGGGCAGCCCGAACCTGGAGGTCGTAGTCAATCGGTTTGAGCCCTCCTCGCCGGCCTCGGGTGACGAAGAGGTGATTTACCGGGCTCTTGGCCGGCCTGTGCGCTGGAAGATTCCTGATAATCGGGATGCGGCTCGGGTGCGGACGAGTGAAGTCGGGGTTGCGGAGACACCGATCGGACGCACCAGCCTTGAGATGGCCGCATCGGTTCTCGAAAATCCTTCTGCGCAGACCGAGAAAAGTACCTCCGAGTACAGAGGTCACGGTAGGAGTGCTGCACAGGTGAACCCTAGAGAGAATGATCCGCCGAATACGACGATAGTGACAACCGTCAGCCGCCCTGTACCTCCTGCCGTCACGTGGCCCACGCCGGCCCCCATCACCTACGGAGAAAAGCTCGGTGCTATCCAGTTGAATGCCAAAGCATCAGTCCCCGGCAAGTTTGTCTACACGCCTGGGCCGGGCTACATCTTACCGACAGGAACGCATACCCTCTGGGTGACCTTCACTCCGGCCGAGTCATGGGACGATCCCTTGCAGGTCGCTGTTTCTATCGTCGTAACCAGAGCGACCCCGGAACTGTCCTGGCCCCCGCCACCGGAAGTTCGTCGTGGCGCGCCCCTAGATGAGAGGCATCTCAACGCCGCCTGTTCGGTATCGGGTAAATTCGACTACTCGCCCGGGGCGGGTGAGCTGCTGCCTCCGGGAACTCATACCCTGTCGGTGACCTTCACTCCTGCTGATCCGGCAAATTACAACGCAGCGCACGCCACGCAAATCATCACCGTCGCCAGAGCAGTGCCGGTGATCGATTGGCCGGTGCTGAGTCCTCTCGCTTACGGAACCCAACTCAGCGCGGAGCAGCTCTGCGCCTCCGCGCAGGTTCCGGGAGTTTTTGAGTACACGCCCAGCGCAGGGGCAGTGCTGGCGGCTGGCGAACACCCTCTGTGCGCGGTCTTCACCCCGGCGGATACTTCAGCCTACTTGCCAGTGCGGCGCGTCGCTCCATTGATTGTCGCCAAGTCATTGCCTCAAATCGCGTGGCCCGCGCCTGCGCCCATCACGCATGGAACCGCTCTGGGTCCTGATCAGCTCAACGCCACTGCGGACATCCCCGGCGCCTTCTCCTACACGCCTGCCGCGGGGGCGA
>JAJYRV010000454.1 GCA_021793935.1 Actinomycetes bacterium
GTGGAGATTCCTGCAGGGGCTGCGGCGGTGCACGGGATCACCACCGAGCACGCCACCTCCCATGGGCGCGCGCCGCGCGAGGCGCTCTGGGAGATCTCCCAGCAGCTCCGCGACGCGATGGCCAATAACATCCCGGTGGTCGGGTTCAACGTCGCGTTCGACCTCACGCTCCTGGAATCGGAACTCGCCCGGCACGGGCTACCCACGCTCGCCGCGCAGCTCGGGCGCCCGCTTGCGCCGATCATCGATCCGCTCGTGCTCGACCGCGGGTTGGACCGATATCGGCGCGGAAAGCGGACGTTGGAGTTCCTTTGCGCCCACTACGACGTGGCCGCCGGGGCGCTGCACGACGCGGGTGAGGACGTTCGCGCCACGCTCGGTGTGCTCGGCGCGATCGCGGGGCGGTACGCGGACATCGTGTCGATGACGCTGGAGGACCTGCACACGTGGCAGGTGAGCAAGCACCGCGAATGGGCCGAAAGCTTCAACTCCTGGCGGCAGACGAAAGGGTTCACCGGCCCGGGCGCCTCTCCGCATTGGCCCGTGCAACTGGCCGAGTCGTGAGCAGCGCGGCCGCACCGTTCGCGCCGCTCGTCGAGCGATTGGGGATCGAGGCCTACCTCGTTGCCGACCACCAGCTCATCCCCCGGGCCCTTGCCCTGGCCGTCGTGGCGAAGCTCGGTTTCGACGAGGACGTCAACCTCAACGGCACCTCCCACGCGATCCTCGCCGACGTCTTCGAGATCGCTGGGCGACCGGAGGCGGCGGGTAGCCTCGAGCGTCGCGACCTCGATGCGGCGGTGGCCGAGCTCGTCGACCTCCTCGATACCTTCCCGCAGCCCGCACCTGCCCGGCCGCTGAAATCCACGCTCTGGGATCACTCCCCTGCGCCGCTGGCCACCTCGAAACTTGACGCGGTCAATCGGATCAGCGCGCTCACCGGCAGCGGGCCGGAGTCGCTGGGCCCGGGGTCGAAGGAACGTCGCTCCGTTTTCGAAAACCTCTACCGCGGGCTCGGATTCGGCGAGCCCTCCCCATCCCAGTCCAAACCCAGGCTCGCGGGTGAACTGCTCGAGCGCCTCGGCGGCGAGTGGGACAACTCGTGCTGGTCGAGCGGGTACACCGTCACCCTGGAAGGGCTGAACCGGCTCCTGCTCCTCGCCTCGGTGCGCCTCGGGGTGCGCAGCGCTCAAATTCCCACGCCTGCTCGAGAGGCGCAGCTGCTTCTTGCGCACCTGGCGCAGGTGTTGGGCGCCCCCGCGGGCCCCGCCGAACCCTGGTCCGGGCGCTCAAGTGTTGAACGGATGCTCGCGGCGGGTTACCGCCACGCCCGGCACACCGAATGGGCGGGCTGGTTCTTCGAGTTCCTTGCCCTCGATTCGCTCATCGAGGAGTTCGGCGGCGGCCCCCATGTTGTCGAGCCGGTGACCTTCGATTACAAAGCCAACTACACCTGGGATCTGAAGACCCACTCCCGGAGCCGGAAAGAGATCCTTCTCCTCAACGACCAACGGGCGATCAACACCGCCGTCAGCCGGGGCAGCGGGCTGGGGTTCATTGTTCTGCACGGCGAGCCCGGCTTCGAGGGGGAGCCCGAGTTCTGGCGTTGGCACAAGCAGATGCGTGCCGGCCGCGAGCTCAGCGACGCCGAACTTCTCCGAGCCCCGGGCAGCCGGCGGCTGAAAACCAGCTTCCGCCCCCTCGCTCTCGAGGCATACTGGCTCGACGCCGATGCGCTGCGCGACGGCTCGGCCCTGCGCCCGTTCCGGCAGGGAAAGCAGGCGGATGGTTCGGCGCGGCATCCCAAATACCAACTTCACCTCAAGCGGGCCGAACACCTGCGGTTGCACTCGGTCTCGCTCAGCCCGTAGCCGCGGGCGAGGAACGCCCGCGGGGGAACTGGGTCTAGGAGTCGGGGTGGATCTCGATCTCGACGCCGTCAGGATCGGTCACGTGCACCTTGACCAGGCCCCCTTCGCTCACTACCTTCGCCGGGTACCCCGCCTCCGTCAGCCGCTGGGCGAGGGAGGGGAGCTCCTCGCCGGTGACGAATCCCAACCGGGCCAGTGGCACGCGGTCACGAGGATCCTCCTCCTCAGCGCGGTAGATCGGTTCGGACGCCTCGGCATAGTGCAACCCGATGATGCCCGCCTCACCGGGGCCGCGCAGGGATTCGAACCACTCGCTCGCGCCCGGATCCGGCGCGAAGCCGAAGTGCGCGAAGAACTCCAGGTCGATCGCGAAGTTCGGCGCGGGCCGGATCGCCGAGGCGATGAGGTCGGATCGCGGGCGAGCACTGTGGCGGTGATAGCCGTAGTCGTCCGCTTGTTCTTCGTTGATCCACATCCACTCCCCGTGCGGGCCGGCGACGACCGCGTGCCGGCCGTAGGATTCGTCCCACACGAGGTATTCCAGGCCGATCCGTGAGGCGAGGTCGACGGCGTCTTCCACCGTCTGCGTCATGAGGTTGAGGTAGGTCTGCCCGCCCGCGAACTTTCCTCCCGCGGCGTGGACCATCACGCGCCCCGCCCCGGCATGGAGTTCGGCGAACCCCTCGGAG
>JAJYRV010000455.1 GCA_021793935.1 Actinomycetes bacterium
CACCCGCTTTCCGATACATCGTCTAAACACCTGTTGCTCGAACGCTTCCTCCCCGACCGAATATGCCCACGCGGCGGTGGCGATCGCCTCGCGCAATTGGTCGATCTTCCACACGTGCTCGTCGCGGGGATCTGAGCCGTAGCCGTCCAGCAAGGCGGCTTCAAGGCCGGGCACCTTCCGCCATTGCTGCGCCGCCAATCGGCAGAGGTCGGTGGCGGGAGGGCGCCAGTCGAACCGTCCGAAATCGATCACCCGGAGCTGCGATCCCGCAACGAGCCAATTGCGCGGCTGCCAATCTCCGTGGGTGGGCACGACGTCGATGGCCATCGGCCGATATGAACGCAGGATCGCCCGTGCGTCGGCTGCTGCGCCGGGGTCGATCCGATGCGCGCCATCCAGCCACCGAAACGCTCGGGCGACGGCGCGGTGCTCGTACTCCTCATCCAGGCGGGAGGCTTGCGCGTGAAGGGCCCGAAGTGCGGTGCCGGCCTGGCGGTGAATATCCGGGTCCAGTTCCGCCGGTGACCCCTCGGCCAGCGTGCCCTCCTGGTAGCCCACAACGAGCACATGGCGGGCACGGCTCGCGGCGACGAGGCGCGAGGTTAAGCCCAGGTCGACCAGCGGACGAGTCGGGCCTTCGTGCGCAGTGATCTCCCGGTGAATATGGTGATTGCCGGGGGAAGCGGCTTTGGCGATGAACCGCTGCCCGCCCGCCTCGATGTGCAGCACACGGGTGTCGATCAACCCCCACGAGAAGTCGTCGACGAGCCTCGGCGCCCCCAGCGCCGCCTCAACGAACTCCCGCTGCGGCGCGGCAAGTAGCCCGCCATCCCAACTGCTCACCCCTCCAACTCTACGGAGGAACGCCGCGCCGCGGAAGGCTGCCCGGTGAACGGGCGGAGCGCCGCGGCCGACGCGAGGAGTAGCACGACCTGAAGCGCGGCCCGCGGTAGGAGCGGCGTCGACGGCGCTGCCGGATGGTCGACCCCGCCCGCGGCAACGACGTTGGCCGGGAACAGTGCGATCAGCATCGCGATCGATGTCATGGCTGCCCACCGCCGAGTTCTGGGGAGGACCAGTCCGATGGCGATAGCGAATTCGGCGATCCCAGAGGCCGCCACGGCCGCACCTGGCCAGGGGATCGCGGGTGGAACGATGGCTTCGAGCCCGGATCGCTGGGGCTCCACGAAATGAGTAACGCCGGTGGACAGGTATACCGCAGCCATCCCGGCCGCGAAGGCTGCTGCCCAGGAATCCCAGGGGTGCGCGGCACTTATGCCCCGGCGAACGAGCCGGTTCGCGCCGAAACGAACGAGCGCCGTCGTCAAGAGAAGTGGCAGGAGGAGAATCATTGGATCGCCAATCTAGACAGTGGAAAGATCTACTCTAGTGGCGCAACTTGTCAGTGTCTAGATATCGTGGCGGAATGACGACGTATCACCATGGGAACTTGCCTGCGCAACTGCTGACCGAGGCGGCCGCAATGGCTGCAGAGGCCGGACCTGCGCGAATCTCGCTGCGGGAGTTGGCGCGGCGGGCGGGCGTCTCACATTCCGCGCCCGTGCACCACTTCAAAACGCTGCGCGGACTGCTCACGGCGCTGGCGATCTCCGGCTTCGAATCACTCACCGGCGCGCTGCAGGTGGGGGATCAGGACATCTACGCAATGGGAGTGCGGTACGTCGAGTGGGCGCTCGCGCATCCCGGGCATTATGCGGTGATGTGGCAGCCGGCACTGCTTGACGAGGCTGACCCCTCACTCCGGTCCTCGCGACACTCGGCGTGGGAGGCTCTCGCGACGGCGGTTGCGGAGGGCAGTTCCTCCCGCGACGCCGTGACGGTGCAAGCAGACGCATATGCGGCGTTCTCGCTCGTGCACGGTCTAGCCGACCTTTGGCTCAACGGCGCGCTCCCGACTCCGGCAGAGCCGGGCGAGCTTATCGGAGAAGTCACCCGCCGGCTCCAGTTCGGCCCCAGGGACTGACCACGACGATTTCGCCGTTGCGCGGAAGGGAGCCGTCGAAGGTGATCGCTAGCGGCCGAGCGCGCCGAGCATCTGTTGCGTCCATCGCCTGAACGTGCACGTGGGGTTCGGTGCTGTTTCCAGAATTGCCGCAGCGCCCGAGCAACGCCCCCGCGCGCACCTCCATGCCGGAGCGCACAGAAACGGACCCCCGCTGTAAGTGGCACAGGACTACGATCGCGCGGCCGGTATCGATGAACACGTAATTCCCTGCCAGCTCCTCCCAGCCCCCAGCCGCGCGCCGGCCCTGGGTGAGGGCGTAACTGACCGAAGGCAGTCCGCGGTGCGCATCATGGTCGGGCTGTGAATCGTGGGCGGTAACAACGACCCCGCTCACAGGTGCATAGATGGCTCGCCCGAACCCCGGGAAACGCTCGGGAGGCTCCGGACGCAGCCACGAACCCAAACGGAGCGGCGCGGTGCGCCCGCGCTCATCGACCGGCACGAAATCGATCGCGTTCGCGGTGGCAAAGCGGGCCGTTCCGTGACTCGGCACCCGGTTTGCGGGGCTGTTCTGCGTGAGCCAACTGCCCGTG
>JAJYRV010000456.1 GCA_021793935.1 Actinomycetes bacterium
GAGCTGCAGGATCGAGGCGAATCGCGGTTGAGTTTCTTTGAGGTCCTCACCGGGCTCGCATACGCGGCCTTCGCGGACACACCCGTGGACGTCGCGGTGATCGAAGTCGGCATGGGCGGGGAGTGGGACTCGACAAACGTCGTCGACGGCGACGTCGCCGTGTTCACGCCGATCGCGCGCGACCACGATAAGTGGCTCGGCTCGACCCTCACGCAGATCGCGGGGATCAAGGCGGAGATCATCAAATCCATCGCCGGCGACCAGGTGGTCATCACCGCCCGCCAACCCGAGGAGGTCGAACCCGTGATCGCCGCGAAGGCCCAAGCGGAGGGTGCACGTGTGGTGGCCGAGGGGTACGACATGTCGGTGGCGGACCGGCAGGTTGCCGTCGGCGGGCAGCTGCTCTCTCTCCAGACCCCGGCAGCAACCTACACCGAGATCTTCCTCCCCCTGCTCGGTCCGCATCAAAGCCAGAACGCGCTGCTTTCCCTCGCGGCGGTAGAAGCCTTCCTCGGCGGCGGGGCGTTGCCGGGCGACGTCGTCGAGGCCGGGTTCGGCGCGGTCACCTCGCCTGGTCGGCTCGAGCTCGTTCGCTCCAGCCCGACCGTCATCGTCGACGCCGCGCACAACCCCGCCGGGGCCCACGTCCTCGCCGAGGCGATCGAAGAAACCTTCAATTTCTCCCGGCTCATCGCCGTCGTCGGCGTGATGGCCGATAAGGACGCCGACGGAATCTTCGCCGAACTCGAGCCGCTCGTCGATGAAGTGGTCATCACCCAATCCGCCTCGATGCGCTCGATGGATCCGGCCGACCTCGCCGACATCGCCCGCGACACCTTCGACGCCGAGGACGTCCACGAAGCCGCCTCCCTCCCCGATGCGATCGCCACCGCCGTCGACCTGGCCGAACAGGGCCAGGCGGACGCGATTGCTTCCGGCACGGGCGTCATCGTCGCAGGATCGATTATCCTCGCGGCCGACGTGCGCGCGTTGTTCGGCCTCGGGAATTGACACCCGCGCCCCGCCGCCACCCACCGGTTCGCACTAGCAAAACTCTCCGCCACAGTCCAAAGTAGGAAGTAACGCAACGTAGGCAACATCACACCCCATGGGGACGAGGAGAAGAAGCATGAAGAAGCTCATCAACGACCCAGCAGACGTCGTGGCGGAATCCGTCGCGGGGTTCGTCGCCGCGCATAGCGACCTCGTCCAGCAGGGCCCCGATCCCGAAACGCTCTTCATCTCCCGGAAAGGTGGGGCGGTCAGCGGTAAGGTCGGCCTCGTTTCCGGGGGCGGCAGCGGGCACGAACCGCTCCACGGCGGTTACGTGGGCAAAGGGATGCTCGACGCCGCGGTGCCGGGTGCCGTGTTCACCTCGCCCACGCCGGACCCGATCCTGGAGGCGACGAAAGCGGCCGACGGGGGCGCCGGGGTGCTCCACATCGTGAAGAACTACACCGGTGACGTGCTCAACTTCGAAACGGCCGCCGAACTCGCCGAAATGGACGACATCGAGGTGGCGAGCGTCGTCGTCAACGATGATGTCGCCGTCGAAGACTCCCTGTACACCGCGGGCAGGCGGGGAGTGGGCGGAACGGTGCTCGTGGAGAAGATCGCCGGCGCGGCGGCGGAAGCGGGCGCGGACCTCGCCCGGGTCGCCGAGGTTGCGCAACGGGTCGTCGATAACGTCCGCTCGATGGGGGTGGCCCTCTCGGCGTGCACGGTCCCCCACGCGGGGGAGCCCTCCTTCGAACTCGGTGAGGATGAGATCGAGATCGGCATCGGCATCCACGGCGAGCCCGGTCGGCACCGGGTCGCGATGGAAGCGGCGGATGAAATCACCGATCGGCTCCTCGACCCGATCCTCGCCGACCTCGATCTCGACCGCGGGGAGAAGGTGCTGCTGTTCGTCAACGGAATGGGCGGCACGCCGCTCTCCGAGTTGTACATCGTCTACGGCCACGCCCGGGCGCGCCTTCAGGAGGCGGGATACGAGGTAGCGCGTACCCTGGTAGGAAACTACATCACGGCACTAGAAATGCAGGGATGCTCCCTCACGGTCCTCCGCCTCGACGAGGAACTCACCGAGCTCTGGGATGCTCCTGTTCACACTCCCGCACTGACTTGGGGTAACTAATGTCTCTTGGAACTGATTGGGCGCTCGCCTGGATCCGCGAGGCCGCGCAGGTCGTCTCTGATAACCGTGCCGCCCTGATCAAACTCGACCGCGAGATCGGCGACGGCGACCACGGCGAGAACATGGACCGCGGCTTCAGCGCGGTGGTTAAGAAGCTCGACGACGCGGCTCCCGCCTCGATCGCGGACGTCCTCAAACTCGTGGCAACCACGTTGATGTCGACCGTGGGCGGCGCAGCGGGCCCGCTGTACGGAACCGCGTTCCTGCGGGCGTCGAAAGCGGCCGGGCAGGCGGAGAGCCAGAACGGCGCGCTCGACGCGGCGGCGGTTGCCGCCGTCCTCGAAGCAGGGCTGGAGGGGGTCGTCGCCCGCGGGAAGGCCGAGACCGGGGAGAAAACGATGGTCGACGCGTGGGCACC
>JAJYRV010000457.1 GCA_021793935.1 Actinomycetes bacterium
ATCTCTTGCGCAGCGCGCGCGGACGCCTTCGGCCAGATGTAATCGGAGCCGACGATGTGCCAGCGGCGGGTGCCGAGTTCTTCGCGAAACCACCTCAAGGCGGGGGCGATCTGCTGCTCGGGGGTCTCGCCGGTGCAGAAGACCCCGTCGGCCCGCTCACCGCCCTCGTACAGTGAGGTGTACACGTACGGAATCCGCCCGGCCGTAACCGGTGTGAGCGCTTCTCGCACCGAGGAGATATGCCAACCGGTGAGCGCGTCGATCTGCCGGTTGCCAACGAGGCTGCGCACCTGGGCGGCGATGCGCGAAGGCGCGGCGCCCGCGTCGATAATTTCGAACTCGAGCGGACGCCCGAGCACCCCGGCGGAGGCGTTCACGGTCTGCTTGTACAGTTCGGCCACGGCTTCGCAGGAAGGGCCAAAGATTCCGCCCGGGCCTTGCAGCGGGATCGCGAGCCCGACCCGGAGGGATTCCTCCGTGCGACGTCGTCGGCGCGCCGGGACTCGCCCCATTTTCGCCCCCTTGCCCTATTGGAGATAACATTTTCATGTGAAAGGGTTGCCCATTAATCTAAGGTGATCGAATAGAAAAGGGAAGGTCGCGTGGGAACGAGAGTCGAGAGCCATGGCAGTGCTGGGGAGAACACGCGGCTACTTGCCCGCGCCGCGAATGCCGTGGACCGCCGCATTTCCGATGCGTTGACCACCGAGCACCTCTCCGCTGACCAGTGGCGGGTCCTCGATGTGCTGTCCAAGACCGACCAGTGCACGATGTCGGAGCTTGCCGACGCCGTTGGTACCAGCAGCGCCACGCTCACCCGCATTATCGATCGCCTCGTCACTCGCGCGCTTGTGTATCGGACGGCCGACGACGCCGATCGTCGCCGGGTGCTGGTTCAGCTCTCGCAACGCGGGGCGCAGATGGTAATCGACCTCCGGCCGGAGGTGGAACGGGCCGAGGCGTGTCTGCTTGCCAATCTCACCGCCCTGGAACGGGACCAACTCACCGCGCTCCTCGCGCGAGTGACCGGCGGGATGCACTAGCCGCGCACGATCACGTCGGCTCGAGCTTTCGTCAACGCCACGAGGCGAGCATTGGGCAGATCAACGTTCTCCACCCACGCACGTGCCTTCTGCGCGGATTCACCATGCTCCATGCGGCGAGCGATGAGGCGCCGCTGCAGCTCCGGTTCCGGAACATCGAGGTACCAGACGGCGTCCAACAACGGGCGCACGCGCTCCCAACCTTGCCCGCGGTGCAGGAGGTAATTCCCTTCGGTGACGACGAGCGGAATATCCGATGGAATCGGCAACGCGGCAGCGATCGCGGTCTCCTGCGAGCGATCAAAAAGTGGGGCGTACACCACCGGGTCGCTCGCGGCTCGCACCCGCTGCAGCACAGCGGTGTAACCGGCGACGTCGAATGTGTCCGGAGCTCCTTTGCGCTCCCTGCGCCCGAGGGCGATGAGCACGCCGTTGGCAAGGTGAAAGCCGTCCATCGGCAGGCTCACGGCGCGTCCGCGAAGCTCCCGGGTGAGCGCACGGGCGAAGGAACTCTTCCCGCTTCCGGGCGGACCGGTGACGCCGATGATCCGCCGCGTCCGATCATTAGCGCGCTCGTGGCACCAGGCGCGCAGGTCGGCCGCGGTGCGGATGGGTAGCGGTGGAGGAGTCACGTGGGGCAGGCTACCTGCCGGGGCGCGTTGGATCTACCCGGCCGGGAACTTTCGCGAAAGCCGGTGGGAATGGGTGAAAATAGACGCATGCTCTCCTCTGAAGAAATCCTCGACACGTTCGTTTCTGTGGCTGACTCACTCGTCCACGATTTTGACCTGGTCGAGTTCCTGCACATGCTCGTCTCGCGCACCGCCGAAATCAGCGGTGCCGACGCGGTCGGAATTCTTCTTAGCGACGGCGAAGGAAACCTTGAGTGCATGGCGGCCTCCGACGATGACGCGCAGTTGCTCGAGGTGTTTCAAGCGCAGTTGGAGGAGGGGCCGTGCCGCGATGCGCTCAAGACGGGCGAGCCGGTGGTGAACTTCGAGCTCAGTAGCGCCGCCGACCGCTGGCCCATATTCGTTCCGAAGGCCGTTGCGATGGGATACGAAGCGGTCCACGCGCTACCCATGCGGCTGCGCACGGAGCGACTCGGTGCGCTCAACCTGTTTAGTCCGAGGGCGGTAGAGTTCCATGACGAAGGACTTCGGATCGTGCAAGCGCTCGCTGACATCGCGACGATTGCCATCATTCAAGAGCGCAGCATCCGGCTCGCGGAGGACACCACGACCCAGCTCCAAGGAGCGCTGGCGAGCCGCGTCGTCATCGAACAGGCGAAGGGAATCCTCGCCCAACACAGCAATATCGATCCTGAGCAGGCATTCATCCTGCTGCGCTCCTACGCCCGGCAGAAACGCTCGCCCCTTCGCCAGGTGTGCGAATGGGTGGTCAACGATTCCACCGCCACAGACGCGCTGCTGGAGTTCCACCGCACTAGCCCGCAAAGCCCCTGATCGCGGTCGCTCGCCTCCAAATCTTTCCTGCTGCAGGAGTCAAGCC
>JAJYRV010000458.1 GCA_021793935.1 Actinomycetes bacterium
CGGCGTGGACCGCTTTGCTGCCGATCTCGCCGAGCACGGGGGAGCGGGCCTCATCACCGCCGACCTCACCCCGGACGAAGCGGGCGAATGGAGCGCTGCCGCCGACGCACACGACCTCGACAAGGTGTTCGTCGTCGCCCCCTCCTCCACCGACGAACGGCTGAAGATGACCGCCGCGGCGGGCCGGGGGTTCCTCTACGCCGCCTCGACGATGGGAGTCACCGGCACCCGGGCGAGCGTGGGGCAGGCCGCGGAGGAACTCGTTCAACGCTGCCGGGCCGCCGGGGCGCCGCGGGTGTGCGTGGGTCTGGGCGTATCCGACGCCGAACAAGCCGCCCAGGTCGCCGCCTACGCCGACGGGGTCATCGTGGGATCGGCGGCGGTCAAAGCGCTCGCGTCGTCGGAGGACGAGGCGAAGGCGCTCGGGGCGGTGGAGGACCTCATTGCCGACCTCGCCCGCGGAGTCCGGTCCGGTCGATGAACGGAATCCCCAGTCCATCGGAGTCCGTCTGGTACGTGGGGCCCCTGCCGCTGCGGGCCTACGCGATCGCGATCATCCTCGGGATCGTGCTCGGCGGGTGGCTCGCCTCGCGCCGATACCGCGAACGGGGCGGACCCGAGGGAGTGCTCGTCGACGCCCTAATGTGGGCCGTGCCCGCCGGCATCATCGGCGCGCGGATCTACCACGTGATCTCCTCACCGGCCGCGTATTTCGGGCCGGACGGAGACCCGATCAAGGCGCTGTATATCTGGGAAGGGGGCCTCGGCATCTGGGGCGCCATCCCCGCGGGCGCGGGCGTGGCGTGGTGGTATCTACGCTCGAAGGGGCTGCGGCTGACCGTCTTCGCCGATGCCCTCGCGCCCGGCATCCTCATCGCTCAGGCGGTGGGGCGGATCGGGAACTACTTCAACCAGGAGCTGTTTGGCGCGCCCACCGACCTGCCCTGGGGCCTGCAGATCTCTGACGCGGCGCTCGCCGCGCAGGGGCTGGATTACCCCACCGGTACGCTTTTCCACCCGACGTTCCTCTACGAACTGCTGTGGAACCTTGCCGCGGCCGCGATCCTCATCGCCGTGGACCGCCGCTGGCGCCTGGGGCACGGGCGGGTGTTCTGGCTCTACGTCGCCTTCTACACCGCTGGCCGTTCGTGGATCGAGATGCTCCGCATTGACACCGCCGAACACATCCTCGGCCTGCGCCTCAACGTGTGGGTATCGCTGCTCGTATTCGCCGTCTCGGTCGCGATGGTCCTCATCCTCCGGCGTAAGGGCCTCCGGGAGGAGAGCGCGTGGCTCCCCGGCCGAGAACCCGAAGAGGCCGAAGCGGAAACCGAGGGGGAGGATACGGTTCGGTAACAGCCTTGCCGACGAGTCGAAAACTCGAGGCAAGGTCGATACAGTGAGATGAGGGCCAGCGACGTCCCCACCGATGATCGACGAGAGGGAAGGACGCCGCGGATGAGTAAGGTTCGACCAACGAACCAACGTGGCTCTGCCCAAACTCACGACGCCCACTCCGGCCATGAAGGGGTCGCCTTCGTCGCGACCCTGCGCGGCACGCCCGGGCGGGACGTCCTCGACACCGCCCTCGCTGCCCTGGAGAATCTCCACCACGGGTGCTCGCAGGCGAGCGGGGTGCTCACCCACATCCCCGATCGGGTGTTGCGCGCGGAGATCGGTTCCGACCTGCCCCCGGTGGGCCGTTACGCCGTCGGGTTCGCCTTCCTGCAGGAGGTGGACGCGGAGCAGCACCTCATCACCGAGATCGCCGCCGAGGAGGGGTTCGCCGTCCTCACCTGGCGCGAGGTGCCGATCAACGACACGATCGTCGAGATCGACCCCCGGGCGCTCATGCCCGCGATGCGCCAAGTCGTGCTCTTTCCCGCTGCCGAGGCCTCCCAAGCCGAGATCGACGCGGGCCTGTACCGCCTTCGGCGCCGGGTGGAGCAGAAATCCCCGGCCTATTTCGCTTCGCTGTCGCGCACGACGATCGTGTATAAGGGGCTCGTTCCCGCCCCGCGGCTCGCGGTGTTCTACTCCGATCTGGCCGACCCGATGTATCGAACCGAGATCGCCGTCGTGCACTCCTGCCAGGGAAGCCACTACGAATCGTGGAACCAGGCCCAGCCGCACCGCATCCTCGCCCACGACGGGGCCATCCACTCCTACGGCGCGAACCGCACCTGGCTCGATGCCCGCCTGCCGCTCATGGAATCGGACCTGCTCGGCTCGAGCCTGCGCGCCGTCCCCGAGGAACGCACTGCCGAAGGCAGCCTCGATGAGTTCATCGAACTGCTCCATCGCTCGGGGCGCCAACTCACCCACGCGCTGCGGATGGCGATCCCCGAACAGTGGGGAAACCGGATGAGCGAAGCCGAACGGGACTTCTACGATTACAGCACCACCGTCGTCGAACCGTGGGAAGGCTCCGGGGTGACCTGTTTCGCCGACGGTTACCTCGTTGGGGCGGTCCTGGACCGCCACGGCACCCGCAGCGGCCGGTACTGGGTGACCGAGACCGGGCTCGTCGTGTTCGACGCGTTGGA
>JAJYRV010000459.1 GCA_021793935.1 Actinomycetes bacterium
CACGACCGAATCGCGGTCGACGCCGTTCGCGAGGCGCTCGACGATCTCGCGACGCTCGTTGACATCGCCGTGGACCGCTTCCGTCGGGGCGGTCGGATCCATTATTTCGGTGCAGGGACCTCGGGCCGGCTCGCGGTCCTCGACGCCGCAGAGCTAATCCCGACGTTCAATCTGCCCGAGGGGCGCGTTGTCGCCCACATCGCAGGCGGTCCCGATGCGTTCCTCCGCGCCGTTGAGGATGCGGAGGACTCGCATGAGAGCGGGGCGCTTGCGGCGTCGGTAATCAGCGCGGACGACGTCGCTATCGGGCTCGCGGCAAGCGGCAACACCCCGTACGTGCGTGGGGCGCTTCAAGTGGCACGGGATCGCGGCGCGCACACAGCGCTCGTCTCCTGTAACCCCGAGGCGATGATCGCCGCCGTTGTCGAGCAGCACATCTTCCTCGACACCGGCCCCGAGGTCCTCACCGGTTCCACAAGGTTGAAAGCCGCCACGGCGGAGAAACTCGTGCTCAACGGTTTCTCGACCGCGTTGCTCGTCGCCGCCGGCCGAACCTGGTCGAATCTCATGGTTTCTCTCGTTGCGACGAACGAGAAGCTCCGCCGCCGCACGCGCCGAATTCTTCGGCAGGCGACGGGAGTCTCGGAGGCGGAAGCCGCGAACCTTCTGGCCGAGGCGGATGGCGAGCTCAAACCGGCAATCGTGGCGCATCTCGCACGCGTCCCGATTCCCGCTGCCCGTGAGTATCTCGATGCGTGCGAGGGCTCTGTTCGTGAAGCGATGGCGTACGCCACCGAAACCCACCCCCGTTCCACCCCATCTGATCACTAAGGAGAACTGACAATGAAACGCAACCGTTTCCTCCTCGCTGGCAGCGTGCTGCTCGCCGCGACATTAGGCCTTGGCGCATGCGCCCCCAGTAATACCAGCACACCCCCTGGGCAGGACGGCGAGGATGCTGGCGGTGAGGCGCCCGCCGATGATGCCACCGCAGGCGACGACGTAACGCTCAAGGTGTGGTCCTGGCGGACCGAGGACGTCGATGCCTACAACGAGATCTTCTCGGTTTTCGAAGAGGCAAACCCTGGCATCAAGGTTGAGTTCGAGGCGTTCCAGAACACCGAATACAACCAGATCCTCACCACCGGACTCGCCGGCGGGGACGGGCCGGATGTGCCCATGGTCCGCGCCTACGGCCAGCTCCAGCCAAACATCGAGGCAGGTCAGCTCGAGCCCATCGACGGCAAGGTGGACGGCCTTGACGAGATTCCCGAGAGCATTATGGCCGGAGCGATGGGTAAGGATGACGATCAGACGTACGCCGTTCCGCTAGCGACCCAGACACTTCAGGTGTTCTACAACAAGGAAATTTTTGCCGAGAACGACCTGAGCGTACCCACCACTTGGGACGAGTTCATCGCCGTCCAGGATGCACTTTTAGAAACGGACATCGTCCCGTTCGCCGTCGGTGCGAAGGATGATTGGATCCTGCCAATCGTCCATGACATCTTCGGTTCGGCGCGCTACGGCGCGGACGATTTTGAATCCAAGGTGCTTTCCGGCGATACCGACTTCACCGACCCCGATTACGTCGCCTCATTGCAGATCCTTCAGGACCTGGAGAAGTACATGGTCGAGGACACTGTCGGTGTGAGCTACACCGACAGCCAGATTCAATTCACCTCGGGACAGGCGGCCCAGTTCCCCGGCGGATCATTCGAAATCGCAACGTTCCGCGATCAGGCCCCGGATATGGACTTCGGTTCCTACCTTGTTCCCCTGCCTCCGGAGGCGAAGATCGATGCCCCGGTCGCGCCTGCCTACGCGGACGGCAACTTTGCGATCAACTCCAAGACGGAGCACAAGGACGAAGCATTCACGTTGCTGAACTGGCTCGCCTCGCCCGAATTCGGCCAGCTCGTTGCCGACGAACTCAACCAGTTCTCCCCCATTCCGGGCGTGAACTACGAGGACGAAATCATGAGCGAAGCCTGGAGCAACTACGAAGCGAACCCGATTGCTCCGTACCTGCTTCTCGTCAACTTCCGCTATGGCGAGCCGATGGGCACTGAGGTGCTCGGTACGGAAGTTCAGAAGATGTTCCTCGGCGATACCGATCCCGACGGGGTGGCCGAGGCGCTCCAAGAGGGCGTTTCCGAATGGTTCACTCCGGGTGAGTAACCCTCAGAGGCGACGGGAGGACAGCACATGGCAACGCTTGCGAATGTGAAACGTAAACGCGGCAGAACCCGAGTTGGGATCACGCTGCCCCGCAGGATCGGTGCGTTGTTCGTCCTTCCGTCGCTTCTGCTGTTCGCAGTATTCGTCGCGTACCCGATGTTTACCGCATTGAGTTATTCGTTCTTTGACTGGACGGGCATCAATCGCGGCGATTTCATCGGGCTCGGCAACTACTCGGACCTGTTCACGCGGCTTCCCTATAAGAACGCCCTGCCCAATGCCTTCGGCCACAACCTGCTGCTATTTCTCGGCGCAATGATTTTTCAGAACACGGTTGGGCTCGCCCTAGCAAGTCTGTTGCAC
>JAJYRV010000460.1 GCA_021793935.1 Actinomycetes bacterium
GATCTCGTCGACCGCGGGGGAGCGCACAAGGCGGCGCCACCTGCGACCCCGCCCCAGGAACTGCCGGCCCGGGAAGAAAAACCCGCACCCGCCGAACCAGCGGCTCCGCAGGCTGCCCCCGCCGCGCCGCCGGTAGTGCCCGAAACGGTCGAGCAACCCGAGGCTGCCCCGATCACCCCGGTGGAGGCGCCCACGCCCGCGCCCGAGCCGCAGCAGCCGCCGGCCGTGAGCCTGGAGGTACCGCCGGTGTTTGAGAACAAACCCCGGAACAACAACGACGAACTGGACGTGCCCGACTTCCTCAAGTGAGGCCCGCCTGACCAGTTCTAATAGCGACACGCCGCAGCAGGTCAGATAGGTCGAGTGCGGACTGGTCTACGGTTTTTTCAACAGATCCATTAACTTCAAGGAGTAACGATGGCGGGAGCACTCCGGAAAACGATGCTCTACCTCGGGTTGTCCGAACCTGAGCCCGAATACGAACCGATCACGGAAGATGGTCAGGCGATGGAACTCGACCACTACGACGAACCGAGCTACCCCGAGGAATTCGCAGCTCCGGCCGAGGTGACCGCGCTTCACGACGAGAACACGCTGCGCCGGATCACCACGGTGCACCCGCGTGCCTATAACGACGCGAAGGTCATCGGCGAGGCGTTCCGATCCGGAACCCCGGTCATCATGAACCTCACGGAAATGAGTGACGCGGACGCGAAGCGTCTCGTCGACTTTTCTGCGGGGCTCGTGTTCGGGCTGCGCGGATCGATCGAACGAGTAACGAACAAGGTGTTCCTCCTCTCACCGGCTACAGTGGAGGTCGCCTCCGAACACTCCGAACCCGAAGTTACCGGCGCGCGATTCTTCAACCAAAGCTAAATGCCGCTCATCGCTTCCATCGCCTATTTCGTGGTGATGATCTTCATCGTGACGCTGTTCATTCGGCTCGTCTTCGATTGGATCCAAGTATTCTCCCGAGACTGGCGACCCAAAGGGCTGATGCTTCTCATCGCCGAAGCGGTGTATACCGTGACAGACCCGCCTTTGAAACTGTTACGGAAGGTAATACCACCATTGAGAATCGGGAATGTTGCCTTAGATTTGGCATTCCTCGTCTTAATATTCGGTTGTTCGATTCTGCTCAACGTGATAATTAGGGTAGCGTCTTGACACTGTGTAAGGACGTACCCGATACGTTATTGTTTCCCCTAGGGGAGTTCTCCCCGCATTCCCGATGAAATTCTGAGGTGACGACCAATGGCTCTGCTCACGGCCGATGATGTCCTCAACAAGAAGTTCCAACCCACGAAGTTCCGCGAAGGTTACGACCAGGATGAGGTTGACGACTTCCTTGACGAGGTTGTGAACACTCTGCGTGCGGTGTACGCAGAAAATGAGGAGCTTAAGGCGCAGCTAGCCGCCGCCCCACAGGACCAGGGTGAGCAGCAGGCCCCGGCGCCCGAACAGTTCCCCACGGAGGAACCCAGCACGGCAGAGTTTGCTGAGGTGAGCGAGGAGGAGACTGAGGAGCCCGCCCCCGAACCCGAGGCTGAGCAAACCAGTTCCGCGCCTGCGGCCGCTGGATTCGTCGCCGAAGGGGCAAGTGAGCCAGAGTCTGCAACGGGAATGCTCCAACTCGCGCAACGACTGCACGATGAGTACGTCAACGACGGGAAGGCCGAGGCCGACCGTCTCCTCACAGCCGCTCGGGAGGAAAGTGAGCGCCTCACGGGTGAGGCTGAGGAGCTGCGCAACCGCACACTGAACCAGCTTGAAGAAGAACGCACGATGCTGGAACGCAAGATCGACGAGCTGCGTGGGTTCGAACGTGACTATCGGGCACGCCTGAAGAGCTACCTCGAAGGTCTCCTGCGCGACGTCGAAGGTCCCGCTCCGGCGGCCGACCCTCTGCGCGGGCCGGGCAGCGGAGGCGGCGGGTACGAACTGCGGTAACGCACCGGCAAGTTAGACTAGCGGCGGGCACGGCGACACACGTCGTGCCCGCTTTTCATGCACAGAAGGTGGAGGCGCGCCGATGGGCAGCGAGGCAGAACACCACGCACGGAAGCGAGTGCCGTGGTGGGCGATCGCGGCGATCACCGTCGTCACCTTCAGCCTCGACCTCGGTACCAAACAGTGGGCGCTATCGGCCCTTGCCTCCGGGGACTACGTGCCCGTACTCGGCCGGGTCTTCGGCTTCGAACTCGTTTTCAATCCCGGCGCCGCGTTCTCCTTCGCCTCAGGCGCGACGTGGGTGTTCACCGGCGCCGCCATCATCGTCACGGCCGTCATCGTCCGGCTCTCCTTCCGCCTCCGTTCGTGGTGGTGGGCGATCGTGCTCTCAATGCTTCTGGGGGGAACGTTGGGCAACCTCGCCGACCGGCTGTTCCGGGATCCCGGGTTCGGGGTCGGCCACGTCGTGGACTTCTTGAACTACAACGGCTTCTTCGTGGGCAACGTCGCCGACATCTTCATCGTTGCTGCGGCAATCGGGATCGCGGTTCTCGCCTTTGTGGGGATCCCCCTCGAGGGCCGCAACCACGG
>JAJYRV010000461.1 GCA_021793935.1 Actinomycetes bacterium
GCTCCGCCCGGGACGTGCGCGTCGCACTCAACCTGTGCTGGCTGCCGCTGACCGCAACCGGCCTCGTCGCTGACCTGTTCGCCAAACCGCACCGGCTCGCAGAGGCGGGCCGAGAACTCGGCGAACCCGCCCGCGCGTTGCTCTACCGCGACCCGGGTGCGGGCTGGACCGAGGCGGACATCCCGCTCATCGACGAAGCGGCCGAACTCATCGGCAGCGACGACGCGACCGCTCGCGCTCAGGCCCGGGCAGAGGAGGCGCGCCGCATGGACGACGTCGAGTACGCGCGGCAGATGTTGGAGAACACCGGCCTGGGCAGTGGGATCGTCACCGCCGAAATGGTCGCCGAGCGCTTCGCCGACCGGGGGCCGGCGATGACCCTCGCCGAACGCGCGCTCGCCGATCGGGCCTGGACCTACGGCCACGTCGTCATCGACGAAGCCCAAGAGCTGTCCGCGATGGCGTGGCGCGCCCTGCTGCGGCGCAACCCGACGAGGTCGATGACCATCGTGGGAGACGTCTCGCAAGTCTCGACGAGCGCGGGAACGCGGCGTTGGGCGGAAACGCTCGACAAACGCATCAAGGGCAGTTGGCGCCTGGAGACCCTCACGGTCAACTACCGCACCCCCGCGACCGTGATGGACGCAGCCTGGGCCGTCGCGGTCGCAGCCGACCCGAGCCATCCGCCAAGTGAGATCACCTCCGCGCGGGACGTGCCCGACGCCCTCGAGGTCGTGGAGACCTCTGACCTCGGGGCCGCAGTGCACTCCGCGATCGAGGCTGAACGCAACGCCGGCGGCAACCTCGCTGTGATCGTGCCCACGTCGTCCCTGCCTGCCTACGCCGCCGAATTCGGCCTCGATGTTTCCGCCGACCTCACCGCCCCCGTGGTCATCCTCGATCCCCCTCGCGCCAAGGGGCTCGAATTCGACCGGGTGATCCTCGTGGAACCTCGGAGAATCCAGGCCGAGAGCGCGGGAGCCGGGGATCTGTACGTAGCGATGACCCGGTGCACTCAGCGCCTCGTCGTCGTCGCGGAATCCGGCCTGCCCGAGGGGCTCGCGTCTCGCCACTGATGCGCCCGGGCGGTGTTCACCTAGTGAACCGCGTTTGAAGCCCCCGGCTTGCCGGTGCACAATAAATGGCGTGACCAAGGCACTGCTCCTAGAAAATATTCACCCTTTTGGAAAAGAATCGCTGGAAGCGATCGGAGCTGAGGTGACCACCCACAGCGGAGCGCTTGATGAAGACGAACTCATCGAGGCCCTGCAGGGAGTCGACCTCGTCGGAATCCGTTCCAAGACCCACATCACCAAGCGGGTAGTTGAGAACGCTCCGCACCTGCAGGCGATCGGTGCATTCTGCATCGGAACGAACCAGATCGATCTCGACGCGGCGGCGCACGCCGGGATCGCGGTGTTCAACGCGCCGTTCTCCAACACCCGATCCGTCGTCGAACTCGCTCTCGCGGAGATCATCGCCCTGACCCGGCGCTTGACGGAGAAGGACAAGGCACTGCACGCGGGCCGATGGGACAAATCCGCCAAGGGCGCCCACGAGGTGCGCGGCCGGGTGCTGGGAATCGTTGGTTACGGGAACATCGGCACCCAGCTCTCCGTCGTCGCGGAGGCGCTGGGGATGCGGGTGATCTTCTACGACACGGCAGAGAAGCTCGCCCTTGGAAACGCCCAGCGCATGGCTTCACTGGATGCGCTCCTCGAAGCGGCCGATATCGTCACGCTGCACGTGGATGGGCGCCCGGGGAACGCCGGCATGTTCGGCGCCGCGCAGTTCGCGCGCATGAAGGACGGCGCGATCTTCCTCAACCTCTCGCGGGGATTCCTCGTCGATTACGCCCACCTGCGCAAGGAGATCCTCAGCGGGCGCCTGTCGGGCGCAGCCGTTGACGTCTTCCCCGAAGAACCCAAGGTGCAAGGCGACGCCTTCGATTCCGAACTGCGTGACCTTTCCAACGTCATCCTCACTCCCCACATCGGCGGTTCTACCGAGGAGGCCCAGGAGAATATCGGCCACTTCGTCGCCGGCAAACTCGGCGCATTCTTGCGCTACGGCGCCACGGACCTCTCCGTGAACATGCCCCAGCTGGTTCTCGAACCACCGAAGTACGGGACGTTCCGCTTCACCCACCTGCACCGCAACGTGCCCGGGGTGCTCGCCTCGGTGAACAACGTGCTCAGCGAGGTGGGGGCGAACGTCGAGGCGCAGATGCTCGCCACCTCCGGTGTCCTCGGTTACGTCACCACGGACATCGCCTCCCCGCTGCGGGCCGACGCGCTGGCGGCGCTCGAGTCCCTCGAGGCGACGATCCGGGTTCGCAGCCTGAATGGGGCGATCGAGTAACGTTCGGGAAGTTAGGCTACGTGTATGTACACACCTGCACCCGATCGCTATGACCGCATGCCCATGCGCCGCGCCGGCGCCAGCGGCTTGAAACTCCCGCTCATCTCCCTTGGCCTGTGGCACAACTTCGGTGATGACAGCCCGATGCAAACGCAGCGCGAC
>JAJYRV010000462.1 GCA_021793935.1 Actinomycetes bacterium
ACTACACAGCGCGGTTCCGCTTCCCCGGGCGGATGGTGTTCCTCTTCCTCGTCATCGTCACCCAGATGCTCCAGCCCGCGGTGCTCACCTCCGGGCTATTCCGGGAGTTCATCGCCTTCGGCATCATCGACACCTGGGCGGCGATGATCCTGGTGAACGCGGCGTTCAACCTCTCCTTCGCCACGTGGATCATGCACAGTTTCTTCGCGGGGATCCCTGCGGAAGTAGACGAGGCCGCCCAACTCGACGGCGCGGGCCGGCTGCAGGTGTTGTTCAAAGTGAACCTGCCGCTCGTGTGGCCCGGCGTAGTCACCGCGATCGTGTTCGCGTTCGTCGCGGCCTGGAACGAGTTCGCCGCCTCCCTGGTGATCATGCAGACGGCGGGGAACCAGCCGATGTCGGTAGCGCTGACGAAGTTCGTCGGCCAGTACGAAACCTCGTGGCATTACGTGTTCGGGGTCTCGATCGTGGCGATCGTGCCGGTCATCATCCTGTTCATGCTCATCGAGAAGCGCCTCGTCGGGGGTCTGACCGCCGGCAGCGTGAAGTAACCGCGGGCCGGCCGCTGACCTAGAGTTAGAGGCATGGCACGAAAGAAGGCGCCCCGCCCCGTTCGCAGGGCGGTACGCGGGAAACTGCTCGCGGAGGAACTCCTCATCGATGACTCGTGGGCCCTCATCACCGCGACCGACTTCGCGATCGTCGATGCCGGGGGAGAGGTGAAGGTCGAGCGGCCCTGGCATGAGGTCGCCACCGGCGAGTGGGATGGTGAACGGCACATCATGACCGTCACCTGGGTCGACGGTTCCCGCCCCACCCGGTTGAAGACCGCCGACGAGGCCCCAGTCACCTTCCCGCGCATCTTCAAAGAGCGGGTCGATGCGTCGGTGGTCTACTCCGAAACCCTCCCCGTCCCCGGCGGGGAACTACGCGGCGCGCTGCGGCGTACTCCCAGTGGGGAACTCATCTCGCAAATCAGTTCCGATACCGCCCTCCAGGCCACGCCTGACCTGGAGAAACAGATTGCGGAACTGGAGCAAAAGCTGTGGGATTTTGTCGGGATTTAACAGCCCCGTTCGGGGTGTGATGTTACCCACCGCCGAGGTTTTTCCCATCGGCAAAGTTGTGTGTATGATTGCAGAGGTTATTCCCCCGTAGCTCAATGGCAGAGCGCCCGACTGTTAATCGGTAGGTTGTTGGTTCGAATCCAACCGGGGGAGCAAATAGTTCTCCTCACTCATCCGGCCGGTGGCCGGTGGCGTTGATATAGGTGCGCGTCGCCTGCCGGTTGATGAGCATCCGCACCACCTGCACCAGCGCGCCGGAGAGCATCGCGTACACGACCGCCTTCCCCCAGCCCGTCGCCGGGTCCTGCGGGTCGTCCGGCACCGAGCCACCGGTGGCCTTCTTCCACACGCCCTTGCTCGCCTTGTTCGCAACCGCCACGCCAATGGCTGCCGCCGCGGCGGTTCCCCAGTTCCACAACATATCGCTCATGGCCTTCCTCCCTACCTTTCAACGGCGCTATTTCTCCGGATGATCAGGCCAGATAATCAGGTTGTCATTCAGTTGGCTACCCCGTTGCCACCAGGAAAAGCTCCCTCTACTCTTACGTGATCACACCGGGTTCCACCCGATGAGGGAGTAGATCATGAATCAATCGAAGCAAGTGCCCGAGAGTCTTTCCACGACCCAATTGCTCGCCCGGCTCAGTGAGCAGACGGCGGAATTGGTGCGCGATGAGATCCGCCTGGCGCAGGCAGAGCTGCGGAGTAAAACCTCCAGTGCGGGCCTGGGCATCGGCATGTTCGGAGCAAGCGGAGTGCTCGCCCTATTCGGACTCGCGGGGCTTCTCACGGCGGCCATCGCGGCATTGTCGTTAGTGCTTCCGGTCTGGCTCGCGGCGCTCATCGTATCGGTTGTCGTGTTCGCCATCGCGGGTGCCTCGGCCCTCTTCGGCAAATCGAAGGTGAAGGCCGCCGGCTCCCTTGCCCCGCGCCGAACCCTGGACAGTTTGAAACAGGACGTGACCGAAGTGAAGGAGAGCAGCACCCATGAGCGCGCATAAGCAGAACCCGGACACGTCCGCCGACGAACCCAACACACCGGAGGAGATCGAGGCGGAGATCGCCGAGCACCGCGAAGAACTCGGCCGTACCGTGGCCGCACTGCGAAGCCGGCTCGACTCACCCGCACAGCAGGCGAAGAAGCGCCTCCAGCGGGCGGCGAGCCCGCAGGGACTGGCCGCTGTCGGTCTCGGGCTCGGGTTCCTCACCGGGGTGATCCTCATCTTCTCGAGCAAAAGGCGGCGTTGATGGCTAGGAAGCGTTCCCAAGCACCCGATTCCCCGGCGAAAGTGCCCGCCTCGGGCTGGAAGTACGTCGCCGGCCGAGCGGTCCGAGAGTTCCTCACCGACCACTGCATCGACCTCGCAGCGGGGCTGACGTATTTCGCGGTCCTCGCGATCTTCCCCGCGCTTCTGGCGGTGTTCTCACTCCTTGGAGTGATCGGCCAGGA
>JAJYRV010000463.1 GCA_021793935.1 Actinomycetes bacterium
CGCTATCGAGAGGTTGCGAACGCGTTCGTCGAAGGGTTGCGGCTCGCGCAGAAGAACGATCACGATCTCAGCCAGATCCGTAGCGTGGCATCCATCTTCCTGTCTCGGATCGACACCAAGGTGGATGCCGCGCTCGAGGAGATCGGCACGGACGAGGCACGTGCCCTGCGGGGCCGGGCGGCCGTTGCCAACGCGCGGATGTGCTACCAGATCGCCGACGAGGTCTTCGGGGAGGAGTTCGCCGACCTGAAGGCTGCGGGTGCACACCCGCAGCGCCCGCTGTGGGCATCCACGGGCACGAAGAACGAGAATTACCGCAAGACCCTCTACGTGGACTCCCTCATCGCCCCCGGGGTTGTCAACACGATGCCCCCGGCGACGTTGGAGGCGGCGTCGGCGGAAATCACCGATTTCAGCAACGCGATCGAAGGAACTTTCCGGGAGGCTGCGGATACCCTCGCCGCGATCGAGCGGCTCGGGGTGGATCTGGATGGAATCATGCGGGTGCTGGAGAAGGAAGGCGTGGAATCATTCAGCGCCTCCTGGTCCGAATTGATCGAAACTGTGGAAGCCGGCCTGGAGACCGTGGATGGGAAATGACCGTTTTCGTAACCCGCTGCGCGAATCCACCGATCGGCGCCTCCCGCGGATAGCAGGCCCCTCCAGCCTCGTCATCTTCGGGGTGACCGGGGACCTCGCTACCCGCAAACTCCTGCCAGCGATCTACGACCTCACTAACCGGGGGTTGTTGCCCCCCGGGTTCGCCCTCGTCGGCTTCGCCCGGCGGGATTGGGGCCACGGCGAGTTCCGGGACATCGCCAAGGCGGCCGTGCAGGAACACTGCCGCACCCCGTTCGACGAGCTCGTCTGGGAGCATCTGTGCTCAGGGTTCCGGTTCGTGCCCGGGGAGTTCGGGGACGACGCGGCGTTCCAACGCCTCGCTGACACAGTGCAGGAACTCGACAACGAACGGGGCACGCAAGGGAATCACGCTTTTTACCTCTCGGTGCCGCCCGGGCAGTTCCCGAACGTGTGCGAGCAGCTTGCCGCCTCCGGTCTGTCCGACAGTCCCGAGGGCGCGTGGCGCCGGGTGGTCGTGGAAAAACCCTTCGGGCACGACCTCGCTTCCGCCCGGGAGCTCGACGACGTCGTCTCCGAGGTGTTTCCTCCCGATTCGGTGTTCCGCATCGATCATTACCTCGGCAAGGAAACCGTCCAGAACATCCTCGCGTTGCGATTCGCGAACACGATGTTCGAACCGATCTGGAACAACAACTACGTCGACCACGTGCAGATCACGATGGCCGAGGACATCGGGATCGGTTCCCGGGCCGGCTACTACGACGGAATCGGCGCGGCCCGTGACGTCATCCAAAACCACCTGTTGCAGCTGCTCGCCCTCACTGCAATGGAAGAACCCGTCTCCTTCGACGCCGCAGATCTGCGGGCGGAGAAGGAAAAGGTTCTCTCCGCGGTGCGCATCCCGGGCAACCTCGAACGCTACACCGCTCGCGGGCAATACACTTCCGGTTGGCAGGCCGGCAAGTACGTCAAGGGGTTCCTCGACGAGGAAGGGATGAACCCCTCCTCGGTCACCGAATCGTATGCAGCGATGCGCCTCGACATCGACACCCGGCGGTGGGCGGGAGTGCCCTTCTACCTGCGAACGGGCAAACGACTGGGCCGGCGGGTGACGGAGATCGCGCTCGTGTTCAAACGTGCTCCGCACCTGCCCTTCGACACCGAAGACACCCAAGAGCTCGGCCAGAACGCCATCGTCATCCGGGTCCAACCCGATGAGGGCGTGACGATCAGGTTCGGTTCGAAGGTCCCCGGAACGTCAATGGAGGTGCGGGACGTGACGATGGACTTCGGCTATGGCCATTCCTTCACCGAAGCGTCCCCGGAAGCCTACGAACGGCTCCTGCTCGATGTGCTCCTTGGTGACCCGCCGCTCTTCCCCCGCCAACGGGAGGTGGAGCTGTCCTGGATGATCCTCGATCCCATCATCGACTATTGGGCAAACAACGGTGCCCCGGATACCTACCGGCCCGGCACTTGGGGTCCGCAGTCGGCGGACGAAATGCTCGCCGCGGACGGCCGTTCCTGGAGGCGACCATGATTGTGACGTTAGAGAACACCTCGAGTCAGGACGTCGACAGCCGGCTGCTGGCGCTGCGTGAGGAAGGTGGGGTGGTTGCCCTCGGCCGGGTGCTGACGCTGATCATCCTCACCGACAACGGGGACGCCGAAACCGCCATCGCCGCAGCGAACGACGCGAGCCGGGAACACCCGTGCCGGGTCATCGTGGTTAGCCCCACGGGTGAGACCGCGCCGGAGGGCCGATTGGACGCCGAGGTGCGGGTCGGGGCGGATGCCGGCGCGAGTGAGGTGATCATCCTGCAACCGGCCGGCCCGGCAACGAAGGATGTTGACACCCTCGTCACCCCGCTGCTGTTGCCCGATGCCCCGATCGTCGTGTGGTGGCCAGGCGAGACACCCGAAGCAGAT
>JAJYRV010000464.1 GCA_021793935.1 Actinomycetes bacterium
CACCTGCCGAATGACTCACGTCTTCGCCCTCGCCCACCTGCTGGGCCGGCCCGGCGCCGCCAGCCAGGTCGACCACGGCGTCCGCTCCCTCACCGAGGCGTTCGCCGACCCCCGCGGTGGCTGGTTCTCCGCGCTCGCAGCGGATGGAACCCCCACGGATGAGACGAAGGCCGCCTACGCCCATGCCTTCGTCATTCTCGCTGCGGCGTCTGCCACGGAAGCCGAACGGCCAGGCGCGCGGGATCTGTTACAACAGGCGCTCGCGGTCTCCGAGGAACACTTCTGGCGCGACGAGGAAGGAATGGTCGTCGAGTCTTGGAACGCCGATTTCACCCAGTGTGAGAACTACCGCGGGATCAACGCGAACATGCACACCGTGGAGGCGTACCTCGCCGCCGCCGACACCTCCGGTAACGACCTGTGGCTCGAGCGCGCGGAGCGGATCATCCGCCGTGCCCTCGATGAATTCGCGCGGACCAACGCGTGGCGACTGCCGGAGCACTTCACTCCGGACTGGAAACCGATCTACGACTACAACGCCTCAGAGCCCGCCCACCCGTTTCGACCCGCGGGCGCAACGATCGGGCACTGGTTCGAATGGGCCCGGCTCGCGCTCCACGTCGAGGCTGCGCTCATCCAGCGCGGCGAATCCGCCCCTGAATACCTGCCAGAGACCGCCCGGTCGCTGTTCGAGACTGGCGTCGACGAGGGCTGGTCCGTCGATGGAGAAGACGGCTTCATCTACACCGTGGACTTTACCGGCGCACCCCTCGTGCGTGAGCGGATGCATTGGGTCGTGGCCGAGGCGATCGCCGCTGCGGCGGCGCTGCACCGGCGGACGGGGGAGGAGCGCTTCGAGCGCTGGTATCGCCAGTGGTGGGAATACGCCGCTGTGCACCTCATCGACCCGGAAGGCTCGTGGTGGCACGAGTTATCGCCGTCGAACGAGGTCAGCCGCACCGTGTGGGAGGGCAAACCCGATATCTACCACGCCGCGCAAGCAACTTTAATTCCGCGTCTCCCGCTCACCCCGGTGCTCGCGACGGCGTTGCGGCGGGGCCTGCTGGACCAGTACTGATTACTCCTGCGGACGGACCGGCACCGGCCGCTCCCGCGGAAAGCCACCGGCCGCTCCCGCGGAAGGCACCGAGCGCCTCCGCGGACCGGCACCGACCGCCTCCGCGAGAATGACAATAGGGTTGCTTCGAGCGGCGAAACCAACCCCGAAACCATTGTCGACCAGCGCGGGCGGAGGTCGCGCCCGCAAGTTGGTTGCAGGGCCTCAGGAGCGGCAGGGCGGTTCCGGGAAAACGCTCGAGCATGTTGCCACCCCGGCGTTGCCAAAGGTGGAATAATCGACTCCTGTCGTTAATGGTTTAATACGCCGTTGTACCCTGACCTAACGGAAGCAATGAAGCAAACACAACACATCAGCCTCGAGCAACGTCGAAAAAGACGCCGGAATGCTCTGTGGTTCTTCGCGTTCGTCGGGCCCAACCTCGCGCTCATTGCGACCTTCATCTACTACCCACTGGGGATGAACCTGTTCTTCTCCACGTTGGACTGGCGGATGGGCTCCTCCAAGGCGACGAGCATCGGATTCCGCAACTACGTCGAGTTCTTCACCTCCCCCGGCGGGGTGGAGGTCTGGCGGGTGACGATCATCTTCACGGTGGCAGCCGTGGCGGGGTCGATGATCATCGGACTGCTCATCGCACTCGTGCTCAACCGTCACCTTCCCGGGCGGGGGCTGGCCCGGACGGCGATTTTCTCGCCCTACGTACTCTCCGGGGTGGGGGTCGGCCTCGTCTGGAACTTCATCTTCGACCCGAACATCGGAGTGCTGCGGTACTTCTTCGCCTACATCGGCAAGGAATCCCCGGAGTGGTTCATCAACCCGACGATGTCGCTGCTCATGGTGATCATCGTTTATATCTGGAAGAACCTCGGCTATGCAGCCGTCATCTTCATCGCCGGGTTGCAGACCATTCCCAGCGACCTCACCGAAGCCGCCTCGATCGACGGCGCCGGGCCGTTCCGGCGCTTCTTCAATATCGTTCTGCCCCTGCTCACCCCAACGGTGTTCTTCTTGCTGGTGACGACGATCTTGAACTCTATGCAGGCCTTCGACCTCCTGCGCACGATGACGCCGACGGGCAACGGCACAAACACTCTTATCTTCGAGATCTACCTGCAGGGTTTCGGCACCTACCAGCGGGCCGGATACGCCGCGACGATCTCCGTGGTCCTCTTCGTTACCCTGTTCCTCCTAACATTTGTCCAAATGCGCTTCGTTGAAAGGAGGGTGCATTACTCATGAGTTCTGTTTCCAACGCCAAGCTTCGTAAGAAGGACCGTGAGATCCAGCGGATCATCAACAGTAACGAGCGCAGGAAAGCGTTCTCGAAGGAGAATCTCGCCTCGACCCTGCTGACCGGTTACGTACCGATGATCATCGCCTTTCTACTCATCGCCCTGCCGCTGGTGTGGATGGCGTTCTCCTCCTTC
>JAJYRV010000465.1 GCA_021793935.1 Actinomycetes bacterium
TACCTACCGTCGAGGATGGCCAATGCCGCGAGACAGGCCCACACGGCCCCACTGAGCGTGAAGGCGTGTACCGCCCACGCGAGGGTGCGTCGAGAAACGG
Organism: Actinomycetes bacterium; assembly: GCA_021793935.1. Next base: position 101 of record JAJYRV010000465.1, read on the forward strand.
AGCCCGGTGGGGCCGGAATGGTGCCACTGTGTTGCGGGGCAGGGGAGGGCGCTGGTGCCATGGTTTAGAGAATAAAACGCCGGAGCGTATTCGCGGTCATCCTCCGGGCTGATTTCTCCGGTTATTTTCGTGAACAAAATGACTTCGCGAATATGCTGCGCCCGCGGTAGGGTTTCCCGTTGGGAACAGGGGGTGGCGCATGACGAGTGTTCGGGCCAAACGCCGGCAAGGAACGACGGCGACGGCGAGTTCGCCCGGTCTCATCATCGCGGTGATGGTCATCGCCGCGTTCGTGATGATTCTGAACGAGACGATCGTGTCGATCGCGTTGCCGCAGCTAGCAACGACCCTCGAGGTGAGCACCTCGACGATCCAGTGGCTCATCAGCGGTTTTCTCCTCACGATGGCGGTCGTGATTCCCACGACCGGTTTTCTGCTCAATAGGTTCTCGCCACGCGCGATGTTTCTCGCCGCCGTCGGCTCGTTCGCCCTCGGCACCCTACTGTGTGCGGGGGCACCGAACTTCGCCGGGCTCCTCGCCGGGCGGGTAGTACAGGCGAGCGGGACCGCGGTGATGATTCCGTTGGTGATGACCTCGGTCATGCAACTCATCCCCGCCGAGCGGCGCGGGGCGATGATGGGCACGATCTCCATCGTCATCGGCGTGGCGCCCGCGATCGGGCCGACGACCGGGGGAGCGATCCTCGCCCTGCTGGGCTGGCGGTGGATGTTCTGGCTCGTGTTCGCCCTCGCTGTGGTGCTGCTCGCGATCGGCGCGGCGCGTCTCCACGTTCCCGCGAAGAAGGAACCGAGCACGTTGCCGGTGGGATCCGTGGCCCTTTCGGCCGGAGGGTTTGCGAGCTTGCTGTACGGGCTCTCCACGCTCGGGCAGCCGGGCGCCCTCGTGCCGCCCTGGGCCTGCCTCCTCGTCAGCGCGGTGCTCCTCACTCTGTTCGTGTTGCGTCAACGTACGCTGCAGCAGGCAGGCACGCCGCTGCTGGACCTGCGCACCCTCACATACCCGCGGTACCGCACGGGGCTGTTGCTCTCCCTCGTGGTGTTCATGGCCCTGCTCGGAGCGGGGGCGATCTTGCTCCCGATCTACCTGCAGGGCGTGCTCGGCCACGATCCCTTCACCGCAGGGCTGGCGCTCCTACCCGGCGGGCTCACGATGGCCGCGATCTCCCGGCCCGCCGGCACCTGGTACGACCGGTTCGGCGCCCGGAAACTCGTCATCCCCGGGGCGATCGGGATGGCCGTCTCGCTATGGGGACTCGCCATCGTCGGCGGTGCGGCTCCACTCGCCCTCGTGATCGGCGTGCACATGATGCTCATGCTCTCCCTGGGGCTGATGATGACCCCGCTCATGGCGGACTCCCTTGGCACCCTGCCGGACCCGTTGCACTCCCACGGCAGCGCGCTGCTCGCAACCTTGCAGCAGGTGGCCGGCGCGCTCGGGTCGGCCGTGTTCGTTACGGTCGCGACCCTGATGAGCGTGAACGCCGCCTCCGGCACCCCGGACGGGGAAGGGATCCGCGCCGGCTTCGCCGTCGCCGGAATCATCGCCCTGGTGGGGATCGTGATGTCGTTGCGGGTCAAAGCCCCCGAGCGGCTCGCGGGTTAGTCGAGGCAGAACTCGTTCCCTTCCGGATCGGCCATCACGATGAACCCGCCGCTCAGGGGCGGTTCAGGTTCGAAACGTTCGAGCCGGCTCGCGCCGAGATCAACGAGGCGGCGGGACTCGGCTTCGAGGGCCTCCATCCGCTCCTCGCCCTCCAAGCCGGGGGCGGCGCGCAGGTCGAGGTGGAGCCGGTTCTTCATCGTTTTCTCCTCTGGCACGCGTTGGAAGAAGATCCGGGGCCGGTTGCCTTCGGGATCCTCGATCGCGGAGGCGATGTTGTGCTGATCTTCGGGAACCCCGATCTCGGTGAGATAGCTGTCCCACGCTTCGAACGGGCTCTCAGAGGCGAACAGGTCCTGCCCGGGCGGCGCGGGGTGGGCGTAGCCGAGCGCCTTCGCCCAGAACTGTGAGAGCCGGCGCGGATCGGCGGCGTCGAACGTGATCTGGAATTGCATGCCAACCTCCAAGGGATGTGTAGGAGCAACCTACCCGCGATGAGGCGGAATGAACATGGGGTGGCGGAAGGTTCACCGCCCGCGTAGGTGGGCCGAAGGGATCGCCGCAGCGAGAAGGCTCGCGAGGAGCGCGAACAGGGCGGCGGTGATGAGACCGAAGAGGTAGGCGCTGAGGGTGGGAGCGCTCACCCCGCCACCCACTTCCCGGGTGAAGGACGCGAGAAGCACGCCGAGCACAGCGGACGATGACGTCGTTCCCAGCGAACGCATGAGCGAATTCACCCCGTTGGCCGCCGCGGTCTCCTCGGGCGGGGCCGCGGCCATGAT
>JAJYRV010000024.1 GCA_021793935.1 Actinomycetes bacterium
CGGTGAGCGCCTCGACGGAGATGCCTTCCCCATCGGCACGGTGATCCACCCCAGCGGCAGCGGTGAGGAAGAACGATACCTGCTCACCGCGGCCGGCGAGCTCTCCCCGCTCAGCCCGCTCGCCTATCGGCTGTATCAACTGGGGGATGGGTCGGGCTCCCTCGGTGAGGCGGTCGACGTCAGTCCCGCCGAACTCGCCGACCTTCCCTCCGGCCCGGACAGCGGCGGAGAGGGCTGGCCCACCCAGCCACTGACCACCCATCCGGGTGACGGGGCCGCGTGCGCCACATTGGAGGGCCCCCGGGAGGCGCAGCGCACCGTGCTCGCCGTCGACGTGGGCGACCCCCTCCGGCCGGAGGACACCGAGCAGGCGGTACTCACTCACGTGCCCGAGGGGGCCGGCGCGATCGTCCAGGCCGGTACGGGCGGCACGCTCACGCTGATCGACCCCTTGGGGATGAGCTACGCGGTCCCCGGCGATATTGGCGAATCGGTCACCCGGTTCGGCTACTCGGAGTCCGATGTGCACGTCGTGCCCCCGCAATGGCTCCAGCTGCTGCCCGCCGGACCGGAACTCACCACCGAGGCCGCGGGGTCCTCCCCGGTGGAGCCATGAACCCGTCCCGCTGGCGCCGCCGGTTCCTCGCCGCGTGCACGGCGGCGGTACTCACCGTTCCTCTCGCGGCCACCACGTTCACGGCAGCGCGTGCCGATGACGGCGCGTGCGAACCGGGCAACGTGGAGCACGTGCCGGGCCCGCCCCCGGTGCTGGAGCAACTCGGTATCGCCGAGGAGCGAAACCTCCCCACCGGCGCGGGCATCACCATCGCGATCGTCGATTCCGGGGTCGATGGCACCCACCCCGCGCTCGCCCCGGCGATCCAGGAATCGCAGAGCATCTCCCTCGTGGACGACGACGCCCCGAGCCCGCTCACCGACATGGAAGGCCACGGCACCGCGGTAGCCGGAGTGATCTCGGCGCAACCCTCGGACGAGTTCGGTGCCCATGGTCTCGCGGCCGACGCGGAGCTCGTCTCGATCCGCGTGTACCGCGCCAGTGACGAGAACACCCGCAACAGCGGGCTCGGGCCCGAACCTTCCCGCATCGCCCAGGGGATCCGGGAAGCGGTGAGCGCGGGGGCGGAGGTAATCGTCGTTCCGCTGAGCCATCCCGCGAGCGATCCGGAGTTGGAGGAGGCGGCCCTCCACGCCGTCAGCCGCGGCGCGCTCGTCGTCGCGAGCGCGGGCAACCGCGCGACGGCGAGCGACCCTCGTGACACTCCCCGCTACCCCGCCGCCTATCCCGGGGTGCTGTCGGTGACGGCGGTGGATGCTACCGGGCAAGCAACGGATGCCTCGATTCACGGGCCGCACCTCGATATCGCCGCGCCCGGCCAGAACGTGCTGACGACGGCGAACGGTGCCGGTGACTGCATCTACGCCACGGACGCCCCCTCCACGAGCTTCGCTACCGCCTACGTCGCCGGGGCGGCCGCGATGCTCGCCGAAACGTATCCCGAGGAGGGGCCCGAAGGCTGGGCGTACCGGCTCATGGCGACGGCGGACCGGCCCGATCCGGACGCCCGCAACGACCGTACCGGCTGGGGGATCATCCGCCCGCTGGAGGCGCTGCGGCTTCGCTCCGAGGTTCCCCCGCGCGGGCCGATCAACCCGCTCAGCGGCACCGCGGGCGCAGAAATCTCTCGGCCGCCGACGCAGGTGACTCCCGCGGCGCCGGGGAGCGAAAACTGGCAACCGTATCTCCTCGTCGCGATCGTCGCCGGCGGGCTGGTCCTCGTGTTTGCTCTGGGGACCGCCCTGCGCGGGCGCTCACCACAGTTGCCACAGGACCCACCATCCGCTGAGGCAGACGAGGATCGAAACGCCCAGGCCCAGGAGGGTGAACCGCCGGTACCGCCGGTCTCTGCGCAGTAGCGAGGGCATCCCGGCGCGGTCGGTGCGGGTAACGCCTCCGGAGGCGGGTGGGGGCGGCCCGAGGTGGCGTTCCAGGAGTGTGCCCTCGCGCGCCGGCGTTTCCCGCTGGATGGGGTCGGGCGGGGGGTCGATCCCCGGGTCATCGGCGGCCGGGCCGGGGCGGCGCGCGAGCTCCGTGGCACCGGAGTGGGCCCACACCGTGGCGTCGGCGGCCGGCGTGGATGCGCCGGCCGCTCGCTGGGGCGGGTGCTGCTTGGCGGCGATGATCGTCGCGTCCTCGGGTGGGCAGGGGTCCTCATCGCTCATTCGTGCGAACCTTTCTCGCGGGCCTGCGCCGGGGGAGGCCGAGCGAGCGCAGCGAGTACGCGGCCGTGATCGCTCGCATCGGGCCTCGTTCCTTTCGGCGCGCACGCAAATCGTCCGTTACTGTTTGCCACACCTGCTGCGCATCCTCTTCGCTCACGCCCTCGGGTGCGAACACGGCTCGATCGACCTGTTGGGCGAGCCACTGCCCGTGCGGCACGTCGAGGGCGGCAGCGATATCGCTCCGGCTGCCGCCGCGCGGGACGATCTCGCCGGAGTCACGGTAGCTGTCTTCCAGTTCCGCCCACGCGCTGAGCACGCTGAGTTCCGCCGGGGTCTGCGAGCGGCGCCGGCGGGTGCGGATCCGTTTGGCGACGGGCAGAAAAGCGAGCGGCAGCGCCAGCAGCACGATCGCTGCGGTCACGAGGGCGATGGTGCGCAGAAGCTGCTCGGCGGGATCTTCGGTGTCGGTGGTGTCCGTACGGTCGGCGCTCTCGCGCTCCGTGTCCCCCACGGGCGGGTCGCTCTCCTCGGCGTCGCGTTCTTCGGGCTGGGTAGCGAACTCCGGGAGCTGCTCCCCCTGTTGGATGAGGGTCGGCGGGATCTCGACCTGCGGGGTGACGGCGAGGGGCACCCACACCTCATCGGCACCCTTGACCTCCACCCAGGCCGAAACGTGGCGGCCCTGGCACTCCGAGGAGCAGGCGGGGATTCCGGGCACCCCATCGCGCTCGGTGTCGCCCAGGCGTACTCCCACGACGACGCGAGATTCGTAGCCGAGCGCGCGGGCGAGGAGCGCCGCTGCCGCGGCGAACTGTTCGTCGTCCCCGATCCCCGCGACGAGGTCCTCGGGCCCGGCGCCTTCCCCCGCGGTTTCCTCCTGGTCCGAAAGCTGGGAGAACAGCTGCTCCACGCGGGTGGCGCTGTGCCCTCCCGGGGAGGAGATGAACCGGGTTCCGTGGCGCGATTGCAGGGCCTCCAACCACCGCCTCTGCCCGACCTCGTCGGCGAGTGAGTGGCTGAGGTAGCCCCGAGCGCGCAGCCGGTCGATCGCGCGCGTGAGCCCGCCGGGGCCCGGGGAGACTCCCTGCAGTTCCAGCCACCGTTGTAGCTGCGGGTACCTAGCGAGCTCGATGAGGGGTTCGCTGCTCGCCGGCTCTGAGCGAAGCTCGGTGTCGGAGTCGATCACCATCGGCGCGGCGTAGGCGTCGCCGGCGGTCAGGCCCGCCTCGGTGGGTAATGCGACCGCGGCGCCTGCTTCCCGGTTGAAGAAGAAGGCGTCGCTGAGCTCCTCAGCACGTGGCCCTGCGAACTCCGGGGGTGCTCCGAGCGGGGCGATGGGCGCCCAGATGCTCTCATAGCCGCTCGCGATCGTGATCTGGACGGGCGTGGTGTTTTCTTGCCCGGGAACGCTCGGGAGCCGGGTGTAGCGGCCGGCGGCCCCGGGCTCGCCGACGGTGAAGTCGACGCCGTCGAAGTGGTCGAGGACGGCGAACCGAAGCGATGTGGGCAGCCGGTCCGCGCTGACGGTGAAGAGGGGCGCGTCATAGGCCTCGTCCCGCTTCCAGGTGCGGTAGCTCGCGAGCGGGCTCACCTGCTCGCGGATGACGATTTCCGGGTCGATCCGATCCCTGGGCACCTCCCGCTTCTCGGAATCGACGAGGGGTGCGGCGGCTGCGCCCGCGCCTACGGCGAGGAACAGCGTCAGGCCGCCGGCCACCGCCCGGGTGACCGCCCCGCGCCGGATTGCCCGCACGTCGCTTGCGGTCGTCGCGCTCGACCGGCCCCGGCGCAGGGCGGCGCGGCGTTCCGCTCCGCTCACCCACCCGATCCAGAGGGCGACGGCGGCGAACGACAACACCCACAGCAGGGTCTCACGTGGAGCCAGGAGGTGCAGCGGACCGATCCGCACCGGCTCGCTCACGGCGGCGGAGCCGAAGAAGGTTCCAAAGAGCACGGGCAGTAACGCGGGGAAAGCCGCGAGGGGCCGGAGCCGCCCGCCGTTGAACACGAGTGCGCTCCCGAGCGCGCTCGCGGCGAGGCACAGGAGGTAGGCGGGTACGAGTACGTTCTGATAGGTACTCAGCGGGAGCGTGAGGGTGAGGATCTGTTTCCAACCGAGTGCGACTGCGGCGAGTGCATCCCGCTCCGCGTGGAGGAGGCCGGAGACCCCCGCGGAGAAGGCGCTCGGCACCGCTACGGGCACCACCGTGAGGATGAAGGCGCCCGCGAGCACGAGGATGGTGAGCGATCCCCACCGGTACCGGCGGCCCAGCCAGATGAGGGCGACCGAGATGCCCGAGCCCACCCCAGCGACGAGGCACAGCCTCGCCGTCTGGTAGATCGGCCACATCGCAGCGACGGCGAGGAGAGCCAGGACGGCGGCGTACACCGCTGCCGAGATCAGCGTGTTGCTGCGGGGGTGGGGCGCGGACCGTCGGTTCACAGCACCCCTCCCCGGGTGAGGAGCAACGGCAAGTCGCCCAGTGCCCCGACGGTGAGGAAGAGGGAACCGTCGAGGAGGTCAGCGGCGGGTTCGGCCAGGAGTTCACACCGCACCACCCGGACGTTCACGTGCGGCGGGAAGGACGTCACCGACCGGCGCAGGCGGCTGAGTTCAGGGGCCGAGCCGGTGACGATCGTGACCACCGAGAGCGGCCGCCGCGATTCTGCTAGGGCGCGGGTGAGCCACTCGATCCGCGGGGCGTCCTCGGCCCCTTCGAGCTCGGACCAGGAATCCATGAGCTGGGTGGCGGTGAGGGAGGGGAGTTCCTCCAAACCATCGACGCTGGGAAGTTGGCGGCCCGGGGTCCAGGCGGAGGCGATGAACCGTTCCCGGCCTTCGTGCACGGTCTGGAGCGCGAGGGAGGCGGCCACGCTGACCCCCAGTTCGAATTCCTCTTCGCCCCGGTACTCCCCCAGGTGCGCGTCGAACAAGATCGCGGCGCGCGCGGTTTGCGACTCCTCGTATTGGCGCACCATCAACGTGCCGGTCTTCGCCGTCGATTTCCAATGCACGTGACGCATCAGGTCCCCGGGGGCGTATTCCCGGACGGCGTGGAAGGAGAGGTCGGAGTCGGTCAGGCGCCGACTCGCGCTGCCTTCCAGATCGCGCACGAGACCAGCGGAGTTCGGGGGGAGCAGGGCGGTGGGAGGGTGCACGTGCACCCGGTGTCGGTCCCGCCAGGTGAGGTCGCGTTGCAGGAGGCCGAGGGGGTCCCGCCGGGCGAGGGTGAGCGGGCCGATCTCGATCACGCCGCGGGAGTGGGTGGGGATCTCGGTGGAGATCTCGGTGCGGGCGCGGGGGCCGATCAGCGGGACCGGGATCTTCCGCAGCGCATCCCCCAGCGGCAGCTCCGCCGTCGCCGGGAGGGTGGGGCGCACGCTGGAGTTTTCGATGTCGATTCGGGTCGTGATGCTCCGCCCGGCAACGACCCGCGCCCGGTCGACGCTGATGCGTACCAGGTAGGTGCGGCTGCCGAACAGGAAGGGCAGGGCGAGGAGGAAGATGACCGCGCCGATGACGGCCGTGACCGCCGCCTCCACCCAACGCATCCGCAGCGCAAGCACTCCGGCGCTCACTGTCGCCGCGAGGACGAACCAGCCCACGGGGGTGATCGCCTGAACGGTCCTACGCGCGATCCGGCGCAGCCGGCGGCGGTTCCGGCCCCACCACCGGCGCATACGCCGGCGCCGAACGCCCCAGCGCGAGATCCGCCCGCTGGATCCGGCGAGCCGGGTAGTGGCGAAGGTCTGACTGTGAGACTCCGTTCCCCAGTCAGGCCCGCGCGAGTCGTACCGATTCACGCAGTACCGTTCTCCTGCGGAACCGGAACGTCCAGCAGGACTTGGCTGACGATCTGGGCGGAGGTCACGCCGTCGAACTCCGCCTCCGGTTCCATGACGATCCGGTGGGCGAGGACGGCGAGACTGAGGTCGCGCACGTCATCGGGAACGATGTAGTGCCGACCGTGGGCGGCGGCCCATGCGCAGGCGAGCCGGACGAGCGCGATCGCCGCCCGCACGCTCGCGCCGAGGCGCACACCGCTCGCCCGGCGGGTCGCTTCGACGATCTGGATCGCGTAATCGGCGACGAGGGGGCTGACGTACACGTGCTGCGCGAAGCGCTGCGCCTCGAAGATCATCTCCGTCGTCACCACGGGTTGCAGCGGGACCCGACTCACCCGGTCGCCCTGGAGGATCCTCGCCATCGCCGCCTCGTCGGGGTAACCGATCGAGGTCTTGATCATGAACCGGTCCAACTGCGCTTCCGGGAGCCGGTAGGTGCCCGCTTGCTCGACCGGGTTCTGCGTTGCGATGACGACGAAGGGCGGGGTGACCTCGCGGGTCTGCCCATCGACGGTCACGTGCCGTTCCTCCATCACTTCCAGGAGCGCGGACTGGGTCTTCGGGCTCGCGCGGTTGATCTCATCGGCGAGCACGACGTTCGCGAAGATCGGCCCGGGATGGAAGTCGAACGCGCCGCTGCGCTGATCGTAGACGGAAATGCCGGTGACGTCTCCGGGAAGCAGATCCGGGGTGAACTGGATGCGCGAGGAGGTTCCCTTGATCACTTGCGCCAAGGATCGGGCGAGCGCGGTCTTACCGGTTCCCGGCACGTCTTCAAGCAGCACGTGCCCCTGGGCGAGGAACCCGGCGAGCACGAGTTCGACCACGCGGCGTTTGCCGTGGATCACCTGCTCGATGGCGTCGGCCACGGCGCTGAAGACCTGCGCGACCCATCGCGCCTGTTCTTCGGTGAGGAGCTCCTCGCCCGCCGGTGGGTGGCGGTCCTGGACCGGTCCGCTCGCCGCGGCCTGGGAAGGGGTGTTCATTGGGTATTAGTCCTCGAGGTCGGGGGTTTGCTCGGGATCCTCAGGGTCGTCCGGGTCCGGATCCTCGGGGTCGCCCGGGTCGGGGTCCGGTTCGGGGCACACGTCCGCGGTGAAGGAGACCGGATCAAGGTCCTCGAAGGGGCCCTCCCAGCTCACGGTGAAGCGCCCCTCCTCGTCCGGGGATCCTACCTGCTGCGAGCCCTCGGCCGCCCCGAAGACCGTCACCGTCTCCGCGGCTGATTCCGCCTCGCCGGGCACAACGCAGGCGTTGACGTCGCGCTGGAGGTGCACGGTCGTCGGGGGGCTGCCCGCGGCGGGCGCCATCTTCGCCCAGTCGGAACAATCGGTGCTGAACCAGTCCCGCTTGCATTGGCGCACGCTGATCTGATCGCGGGCCGTCGACTCCGGGTCAAGCACGATTTTCTCACCGGTGGAGTATTCCACCCAGACCTCCTTGCCGGAGATAGTGGGCGTGAGGGGGTCGGCATCCTCGAGCCGGTACCACGCCTCGCTGCCCTCGACGTGGGCGGAGGTGGACACCTCGTACGTCTGGTCGATGAGCGCGGGGATCTTCCCGATCCGGGTGGGTTCGCCGGCCTTTTCCGCACGGCCGAACTTCGTGCTCACACACACTTTCGGGGTGTACGCCTCGTTGCGCTGCAGGCCCGTGAACTTCGACCCCGACTGTTCACACCGGTCCGGCGCCTCCTGCCCGTGGCGCACGCCGTACTCGACTCGGGGTTCCGCGCCGTTGCCCTTCACCCCGGTGGCCTCGATCGTGCCTTCGGTCTCGCCGGTGCTGTGCAGGGTCACCGATTCGATGCTCGGGGCGCCCGCGACCGTGAATTCCTTGGCGGTTTCGTTGCCGCGCGGGGAGGCAGATTTGATCGGGGGGGCCTCGAACTGGCTTTCCGCTACGGCGGTAAATTTATGGGTTCCCGCCGAAATATCGAAGTCGGAGATGGTCCCCGAGGCGGAATCGATCGTCTTACTTCCGGAATCGCCCCACGAGACGTGGATCTGGCCCGCATCCGAAGAACTCTTCGCCGAGATGGAGATGCGCCCGCGCCCGGGATCGGTGTTCTTCGGCGTCTCCTTCTGGGTGATCGTGAGCTCCGGGGCCTCCGGCGTCTCGTACGCCCACGCGGTCACCGGATCGGTCTGCGAGGAGGTACCGGTCTCGTTCACCGCCGCCGCGGTGTATTCGCCCTTGCTTCCCAGCGGCACATCGGTCACCGTGCACACGTACGTCGCTCCCGAGGGGGAACAGGAGGCGTTGCCCGGGCCGGAGATCTCCACCCCGGTGAGTTCCGGATACGATTTCTGCGCCTGCCCCAGATCGACGGTGAGGCTGACGGAGTCGGCGGAGTAGTCGCTCCAGGTGACCTTCGCTGGGGCGAGGGGCAACCCGAGGGCGTCGAGTTGGAGTTTTCCCTCTCCGAGCCGGTCCTGCGCATCCTTCACGGTGAACCCTATGGTGCAGGTTCCCCCGGAGACTTCGTCATCGGGCCACGTGACGGAGATGTGCTGGTGGTCTGCTCGGGACACCTCCCCGTAGCTGCACGAGCTACCGTCGACACTCTCGAGTTGGAGCCCGCCGCCTGCTTTCCCCGCGAACGGGTCGTGCTCCCCGTCGACCCCGACGACCTTCGCGGAGCACTCGGTGCCGATCTCGCATCGCAGCGAGACCGTCGCCCCCTTGGGATTGTCTTGGGGTGCGCTGCCCACGCGGAGGGTGAGGGCTGCCGAGGACTCCCCCTGGCCCCGGGCGGTGATCGTCATCGCCCGTTGGATGCCGGGCTCGGCGTCCGCGCGCGCGGTGATGGTGAGCTCCGGCCCGGCGCGGTCTACCTCGAAGATGGAGCGTTCGCCGAGGACGTCGAATTCGAGGGCATCGAGGTCGCCGTCACGGTCCCCCTCCCAGCGGACCATGTCGTGCAGGTTGATCGTCTCACTCTCCCCCGCCGTGATCGTCCGGGTCAGTGGCGCGAGCTCCACCGCCGGCTCCTGGGGTCGGATCGTGATGGGGATGGGGAGTTGCGTCCAGCGGCTCTGCCCCTTCAGGCGCACGTCGATGAGGCACGTGTCGTTCCACGGCGCTTCAGCGCCGGCGTCGTAGTGGAGCACCCCGCCGCTGCGACCTTCACAACTCGCGGCTGCGCGGCCCGCCGGGAACGGCTGCTCGGGCAGTTCCACCTCGTCATCCGGGCTGAGATCCAAGATTCGCTCGATCCGGGTTTCTACCGCCTCATTCTCATCGACCCGCAGGGGGATGCTGCCCGGCTTAGTGGTGATTCGCAGGTCGTCGAGGCTGGGAATCTCCAACAGCCCGTACGAGGTGGTCATCGCGCCGCTGGAATCGAGGCCGGAGAGTTTGAACACGACCCGGTCCCCTTCGGGCTTGTACTCGCCGTAGATGCGGCCGTCTTCCACCCGGTAGCCCGCCGCATCACCCCACAGGCTGAGCTCGAGTTCCGATGCGTCCCCGGTTGCCCAGCGCACCTTGTTGGTGAGGACGTCGATACCTTCGGTGGCGAGTAATCCGCGGTCACGTACGTTGAGCACGGTGTCGCGCACCGTAGGGGCCTGGGCACCGACCCGTTCGGTGGTGTGCACGAGGATCATGCCCTCAGCGGTGCTGCGGCTCTCGCTCGATTCCACCGTGTACTTGTACGAGACGGTGCCGATGTTCTCCCCGGCACGCACCTCCACGACCCCCTCATCGATGCGGTCGAGGTCGAGCCGGCCCGCGAGCCGTTCGTAGTCCGGGTGTTCCTCGCCGCCGACGAGGCTCGGCTTCACCGAGACGATTTCGAGGTTGCCGTCCGCGGGGTCGAGGTCGTTGTCGAGCGGGCGGACCACCGCCGGCTGGCTCGCTCCCTGGACGACGCGGACGTGATCGGTGGACACGATCGGTGCGCGGACGTCGTCGGCGTTCGGGGCGACGATGATCCGCACCGTGCCCGTTCCGGTCCCGCCGAAGCCATCCTGCACCTTGTACTCCACCGTGTGCAGGCCCTCTTCCGCGAGTTCCAGCGCCCGTGCTTCGATGCCGTCACCGCTGCTGGTGACGTTGACGCTGAGCTGGGGGTCCTCGGGCGTCCCCACCGAGACGAGCCGCACCCGGTCGCCGTCGGGGTCGACGCCCGAGAGCGGCACCCGCACCTCCGACCGCTCCCCGGGGCTCACGCGGATCGTGAGGTTCTCCGGCTCGGGATCGGCGTTGCCGCCCGTCGGCAGGACCGTCACGCTCACCGTGCCCACGTCGGCGTCGTCGGCGTCGTTCGAGGCGTACACGGTGTAACTGAGCCGGTACGTCCCCGGTTCCTCGGGCGCGAGGTAACGCAGGACGTTGCCCGAGGCGAAGGCGAGTTCCCCCTCGGCGCCGGTTCCGGTGATTTCGGGGTGGAGGTGGAGGCGTTCGCCGGGCGGGGCGATGTCGTTGTCCAGCACGGGGATGTCGACGACAGCTCCCGCGCGGACGACGGCGGTGTCGGCGACGGCGATCGCACCGCCGGCGCTGGTATCGGGGACTTGGAATACGCTCAGCCGGGTACTCGCCTGGGACTTCCCGTCGGTCACCGATACGTCGGCGGCGCCGATCCGCCCGGGCCGCCCGTCGGGGGTATTCCCCGAGACCCGGACCCGGGAGTGATCCACGACGTCCGCGCGCAGATCGCCGTCGATGACTTCCGCGCTCTGGACGGAAAGGGCCCGGGCGTTGGCGTCGGGGATGGCATCGAGCACCTCCAGCGTGCTGTCGGAGAGCGGGCGCACGAAGGCACGCAGCGGGGGGAGCGATAGCGGGGCGCCGCCGTTGGCGGCCGTGATCCGGGTGAGGCCGGTGAATTCGGTGTCGGTGACCGAGTCGCGGAAGGTCAAGGACAGTACGCTACTGCCCGCCTCGGTCGCGCTGACGGCGACGGTCCCGGCCGAGGAGTTGGCGCTCGCGCTCACCTCACCCCCGCCGGATAGGACGCTGACGTCGAGGAGTTCGAAGGAGCCCGATCCCCCCGCGATCCGTTCCAGCGGCCGCAGCGTGGTCGTCTCCCCCGTCTGGATCGTGGTTGCGGTGGGGATGAATTCCGGGGCGGCGTCGGCGCGCAGGGGCACCTGCAGATCCCGTTGTTGCTCCGCGCCCTTAGAATCTCGCACCGTCAGGCGCAGCAGGATGTCGCCCGCATCCGCCTCGGGATCGGTGTGGCTCAGGGCGAGGCGCCCGTCGGAAGTGACGATCGCGCGGGCGGGGTCATCGGGGCGCACGACCTCCACGTCGGCGAGGAGGACGGCGTCCCCCTCCGGGTCCACCCACCCTTCGAGGATCGGGTAGACCAGGGTCCCCCCGGGCACGATCGCGGGCACCGTCCACTCCCGCTGGCAGCCATCCACGGGGCACCAGTCCGGAGCAGTGTTGACGTCCTCATCCACGACGGTCAGGGTCACGGTCGCGGGCTCGGAGGTCGCCACCCCGTCGGTGATGCGGTACGTGAACGAAGCGCTCCCGCTCGCGTCGGGGTGGGGTTTCACGGTGAGGGATTGCGCATCCGGCATCAGGTGCAGGGTGCCGAAGTCCTCCGGCAATGGGGATTCCGATAGGGATTCGGCAACGATGGTGAGAATGTCGCGCCGGTTGGGGTCGTAGTCGTTGAGGAGCACGGGTAGCGGGGCCGGTTCTCCCGCGCGGACCCCGAACTCATCGTCGACGGCGGTGGGCGGGACCTGTTCGGCGACTTCGTTGACGACGACGGTGCCGCGGTCTTCCTTCGGGGGTTCGCTCATCGTCCACTGGGAGAGGGGGATGAGCTCACCGGTCGGGAGGGTCCAAAGCATCCCGGTCTGCGCATCGGAGAGCACCGCGCGGTCCCCGTTGCTGCGGAACACCGGCGTCAGGTCGCCCCCCTCCCGCACCGACGGGTCGTAGGTGAGGGTGCGTTCGCCGCCGGCCGAGGTCCACAGGGTGCCGCGCTGCTGGCCGAGCCACGCCGCCCCGATGGCGCCGTCGATCTCGGTGGGCCGGGCGGGCTCGCCCTCGGCGCTGGCCACCCGTTCGAACTCCTCCCCCGGCGAGAGGCGCCAGAGTCCCGCGGGGTCGGCGATGTAGATGTCGCGAGAGGAGGTGGCGCTGGACTGCAGGAGGCCCGGGCCCGCCAGGGGCGCCTGCGCCCAGCCGCCCCCCTCTTGCCAGATTTCCCCGGATTCTGGGTCGAGCAGTACCCACTTCCCGGCGATGAGCGCGAGCTCCGCCGCACTCAGGTCCTGCGCCTCGGCGGGGAGCGCTTCGGGGGTGCCGACGAACTCTCCAGCCACGGCGTCGAATCGGGTCACTTGCCCGTCCGTCCCGGAGTACATCGCCACCCGGCCCTCGGCGTCGAGGGCGATAGCATCCGCGGCGTAGGTGGGCAGGTCGTCCGGATCCACCTCCTCGCCCCCAGCGCGTTCGGCGGCGTAGGGATCCAGGAGCGTGAAGCTCGTCAAGTGCTCGGCAAGCTCCTCGCTCGAGAGGGGGGCCGGGGAATCCGTGTCGCCGAGGGTACCGAGGTACGTGCGGCCCGATTCGGCCCGGACGAGAACATAGATCCCTTCGGCGAGGACCTCCCGAACCCCTTCGGGCATGCGGATGGATTCCACCGATTCTGCCGATTCCCCCGGTTCGACATCGGGTGGCGAGTCGGGCTCGGCGTCCTCGGCGCCGGCATCGTCGTCGTTGAAGTCGTGAGGAAACGCGGGATCCACCGGCCACGCCTGGCTGTTGCCGTGGCTGAGGATCGCGCCGTTCTCCCCCGCTTGGATCACCGAGCTCGGTTCCGCGACGTGGCGCACGGTGTCGAGTTCCCAGGTCTCGGTGTTCACCCGCGCGTATTGCCCGTCGGCGCGGGTGACCCAGACGCTGGGGTTGAGCCGAGGGGTCTCCCGGGCGTCGTAGCCACTGGAGATGATCGCGACGATGGTGAGCAGGATCGTGACCACGCCGAGGGTGATCGCGGGGATGAGCACGCGGCGGCGCCCGTCACGCGGTTGCCCGCCCGTTGCGGCGCTCTTCACCAGCCACCTCCCATCACGGCCCATAAGATAGCAGCTCCCGCGGCGACGACCGTGGCCCCCAGGATCGCTCCGAGCACGACCCCTTTCGCCATCGCGGGCTTGCGGTCATCGAGGAGGAGACCGTCGGTGTCGGTGGGGCGGTTGCCGAGCAGCTCTGCCCGCGCCTCCGCGCGGGACACCCGGCCGACGTTGCTGATCACCGGGCCCCGCCGGCTCAGCGTTTCCGCGGGCGTGGGCACCCACTGCGGGTTCATGACCTCCAAGGGGGTGACGTCGAAGCCGTAGGCGCGTTGCAGCTCTTGCAGGGCGGCGCCGAACTCGGCCATCGATGCGTACCGTTGTTCGGGGTTCTTGCGCATCGCGCGGGAGAGCACGTCGTCGAGGAGTTCGTAGCCGTGGGCGCCGGGGACTGCCG